>JAFZLJ010000135.1 GCA_017551545.1 Treponema sp.
AGGAGACTTTTTAAATGGAATTCAACAAGGAACAATTCAAAGAAAATCTTTCGGCTCGTCTGCGCCGTCAGTATGGAAAGGATATTTCGCAGGCAAACAAGCATGACCTTTTTGATGCGGTTTCGGCTAGTGCAATTGAAATTATTATGCCTAACTGGATGGCTACCCGTGCAGAATATGACAAAAAACCTGTAAAGCAGCTTTACTATCTTTCTGCAGAATTTCTTATGGGCCGCGCGCTCAGCAATAACCTTATAAATGCAGGAATCAAAGACTCTGTAAAAGAAGTTCTTCAGGAAATGAACATTGACTTTGATATGATTGAAGACGAAGAGCCTGATGCAGGTCTTGGAAACGGTGGTCTTGGTCGACTCGCTGCCTGCTTCCTTGATTCTCTTGCAACTCTTGATTATCCGGGACACGGTTATGGTATCCGCTACGAATATGGTATGTTCGAACAGCGCATTCAGGACGGTTACCAGGTAGAGTATCCTGATAACTGGCTTGCACACCGCGACCCTTGGGAAATCAAACGTTCAGACCTTGCTGTTACAGTAAAGTTCGGTGGAAACATCTGCTACGGAAAAACTCCGGACGGTCAGCCACGCTTTTATATTGAAAATGCAGAAGAAGTTACAGCTACTCCTTATGATATGCCAATCATTGGTTATGACACAAAAACTGTAAATACTTTGCGCTTGTGGCAGGCATCTTCTCCAAACGGATTCGACCTTCAGCTCTTTAATAACATGGAATACAACCGCGCCGTAGAACGCCAGAACAGTGCAGAAAATATAAGCCGCGTTTTGTATCCTAACGATAACGGTCCAAGCGGTAAGGCACTCCGTCTTAAGCAGCAGTACTTCTTCAGCTCTGCTTCTTTGCAGGATCTTGTACGCCACTATGTTGCAAACCACGGAACAGACTTCAGCCACTTTGCAGACTATCACGTAATTCAGTTGAACGATACTCACCCGGTAGTTGCAATTCCAGAACTTATGCGCATTCTTTTGGATGACTACAATGTAGGCTGGGATGATGCATGGAACGTTGTAACACACACCTTTGCTTATACTAACCATACAATTCTTGCAGAAGCTTTGGAAAAATGGCCAATCTCTATTTTCCAGGGATTGCTCCCACGTATCTACCAGATTGTAGAAGAAATCAACCGCCGTCTTGTAATTGAGCTTCGCCAGAAGTTCCCTAACGATTATTACAAGCACGAGCACATGGCAATCATTCACAACAACATGGTTTACATGGCCTGGATGGCAATTCATGCCTGCTTCAGCGTAAACGGTGTTGCTGCTCTTCATACAGAACTTCTGAAAACTGCAGAACTTAAAGACTGGTATGCAATTTATCCTCAGAAGTTCAACAATAAGACAAACGGTATTACTCAGCGCCGCTGGCTTTTGAATGCAAACCCTCGCTTAAGTGACTTTATTACAACTCGTATTGGTCACGGCTGGGAAAAGGATTTGAAGAAGCTCAAGGAACTCGAAAAGTTTGCTGACGACGATGCTTCTCTTGAAGAACTTATTAAAATCAAAATGGAAAACAAGCAGGAGCTTGCAGACTTCCTTAAGCATACTCAGAATGAATTCCTTGATCCTGATTCAATCTTTGATGTTCAGGTAAAGCGTCTTCATGAATACAAGCGCCAGCTGCTCAACGTACTTCACATTATGTATGAGTACAACCGCCTTGTAGAAAATCCTGATTATGATCCACCTGCACGTACATTCATTTTTGGTGCAAAGGCTGCAAGTGGTTACCGCCGTGCAAAAGCAATCATTAAATTGATTAATACAGTTGCCGACAGAATCAACAACGACCGCCGCGTTCGTGGAAAGATTCGCGTTGTATTCGTAGAAAACTACCGTGTTTCTGTTGCAGAAAAAATCTTCCCTGCAGCAGATGTTTCAGAACAGATTTCTACAGCCGGTTACGAAGCTTCTGGTACTTCAAACATGAAGTTCATGGTAAACGGTGCTTTGACACTTGGAACTATGGACGGTGCAAATATCGAAATTTTTGAAGAAGCAGGAAAAGAAAACGGCTTTGTATTCGGTCTTTTGACAGAAGAAATCAAAAAGATGGAAGCAGAGCATACTTATAATCCACAGGAATACCTTGACTGTAATCCGGCTCTTGCAAAGGTTGTAGAACAGCTTGTAGACGGAACTTATGATCCAACTCACCAGCTTTTCAAAGAGCTTCATGACTCACTTGTTTACGGTGTAGAAGGTCAGCGCCCTGATGTTTACTACGTTCTTGCCGATTTTGATTTGTACTGCAAGGCACAGGACAAAATTGCCGCTGCCTATACAGACAAGAAAGCATGGGCCCGCAAGGCACTTATCAACATTGCCAATTCTGGCAAGTTCTCGAGCGACCGCACAATCGAAGATTACGTAAGAGACATCTGGAAGCTGGAGAAACTGGTTATAAAATAGCCCGTCATTGCGAGCCCCGAAGGGGCGTGGCAATCCACGTATAAGAAAAGGCTGTACTTTCACGGTACAGCCTTTTTTTATAATTTTTTGTTTTACATCTTGACAAAAATCGTAAAAATGTCAAAATAAAGGTATTACAATCAGTAAACTTCGGAGAAATAATATATTTTAAGGAGATTTCCATCCCATGATCCATTACGTTTTTGACAAAACACTTCCAAAAAACCTTCCGCTCCTGCTTAAAAAGCGTGCAGAAGAATATCCGGATATTAAACTTCAGGCATATAAAAATGCTGCCGGAGAATTTGAATATTCTAGTTATTCACGCGTATACAACGAAGTAATCTGCCTTGCCGCAGCTCTTTCAAAGCTTGGTGTAAAAAAAGGTTCAAATGTTGCTTTGATTTCTGATAACCGCCGCGAATGGCTTCTTACAGACCAGGCAATTCAGTCGCTTGGTGGAGCAGATGTTCCTCGTGGCTGCGATTCTATGGGTAATGAAATCCGCTTTATTATTGATTTTGCAGACTGTGAAATTGGATTTTTTGAAAATATCCGTCAGCTCGAAAAAGTAATGGAAAAACCGGAAGAAACTCCAAAGCTGCGTACAGCAATTCTTTTTGATAAACCGGAACAGGCTCCTGCAAACTGTCCTTTTGAAGTTCTTTATTTTGAAGATGTAATGCAGAACGGAAAGAATATATATAAAGAAAACTCCTTTAATGTTCAGGCCGAAATTGAAAACACAATGCGCCAGATTGAAGCCGATGATGTTTGTACAATCATCTTTACTTCTGGTACAACAGGAACTCCAAAGGGTGTAATGCTTACACACAACAACTTTATTTCTGAACTTTCTGTACTTATTCCTTTCCTTCCTGCACATCCTGGTGACTGGTGGCTTACAATTCTTCCTGTATGGCACATTTTTGAACGCCTTATTCAGTATGTAGCAATTTATTTTACAAACGGACTTGCTTACTCAAAGCCAGTTCCTTCTATTCTTCTTGCAGACCTTGCAGTTATAAGACCTCACTGGATGTGTGGTGTTCCTCGTCTTTGGGAAGCACTTGCAAGTGGTGTTCATAAAGCAATGAAGAAGACTGGCGGAATTAAATTCAAGCTCTTTAATTTCTTTGTTGGAGTAGGCGACAAATACAACAACTGCAAAAACCTTGTATGTGGTTATGTTACACAGATTAAAAAACGCAGCCGCTTCTTAGATTTCCTTGTTGGAATTATTCCTATGATTCTTTTGTGGCCGCTTTACAAGCTTGGAAACGCACTTGTATTCAAAAAGATTCAGGCAAAATTCGGTGGACGCCTTAAGATTGCAATTTCTGGTGGCGGATCATTGCAGCGTACAACAGAAAACTTCTATCACAGCGTAGGTCTTAACCTGCTCGAAGGCTATGGTCTTACAGAAACAGCACCGGTTATCAGCTTCAGATATCATAAATGTCCTCGCCCTGGTTGTGTAGGAGTTATCTTCCCGACTTTTGAAGTTAAGATTGCAAAAGAAGAACATGGTGTAATTGTTACAGACGAAAACGGAAAGCCTGTAGAAGTTGGACCTGGACAGAAAGGTATTATTCTTGCAAAGGGTTCACAGGTTATGAAGGGTTACTACAAACGCCCTGACCTTACAGAAAAAGTTATAGACAAAGACGGCTTCTTCAATACTGGAGATATCGGTCTTTTGACATGGGATAAGGAAATTAAGATTACAGGTCGTGCAAAAGATACAATCGTTCTTCTTGACGGTGAAAACATTGAACCTGCTGTTATTGAAAATGAGCTTTGTACAAGTCCGTTTATTGAAAGTGCAATTGTTCTTGGTCAGGATCAGAAGTTCCTTGCTTCACTTATTGTTCCTGCAAAAGATGCAGTTATTCAGTATGCACAGGAAAACGGTCTTGATTTTTCTGATTACGAAAAGCTGCTCCAGACAGAACAGATTAAAGATTTGATTTACAAAGAAGTAAATACAAAAGACAGTCCTTCAAACGGCTTTAGAACATGTGAACGAATTGCAAAGATTGCATTGCTTCCTGACAGCTTTAAGGTTGGCGAAGAACTTTCTGCAAAGCAGGAAATGATGCGCTTTAAGATTGTTGAGAAATATGCATCGTTGATTGCGACATTGTTCTAATTTAGAGAATAGTAAATAGGGGATAGGGAATAGTGTGGGGTCCCTGAGGCTCTCGAAGGGCCTTTAGGTTCCAGGTGCCAGGTTTTAGGTTCCAGGATTATGAGGGGGAAGTCTCCCCCTCGCTCACACTTCGTTGTTCGCTACCCCTTCTCCTAGGGGCTCTGCCCCTAAGACCCCGCCCTTCTTCTTAAAGAATTCAAACTTAGTTTCAGCCAGTACAACCGCTACAAAAATCAATACACATCCTATACCCATTCTAAGTGTAAGTTTTTCGTGCAGGAACAGGGTACTGAACAAAACTCCAAATACAGATTCGAAACTCAAAAATAATGACGCAAGGGATGACTGAACGTATTTTAATCCTATGTTCTGCAGGCTGAAGCATAGCATGGTGCTTAAGAGGCCAAGGTAACACATGGAAAGAATTACGCGAGGGTTTTGCATGCCGGCTGTTGGAAAAGCTCCGTCATACAGAGGTGCAAAAATCCAGCCAAGAACTGCGCATACTACAAATTGAAGCAGAGTCAAAAACAAAGTGTCGTCACCCTGTTCGTTGTATTTGGCAGTCCAGATAATGTGCAGAGCGTAAAAAAGTCCGCAGACAAGTGTGAGTGCGTCGCCTTTGTTCAGACCTGCAGTGTCACCGGTACCAAGCGCAAGCAGACCAATTCCTGTCATAGAAAGAATTGCAGCTACAAATACATACCAGCCCGGGCGTTTTTTATAAAGCACCCAGCTGATGAGCGGAATTAAAATTACATAAACTGTTGTAAGAAATGCATTTTTGCCGGCAGTTGTAAAATCGCAGCCTATTGTCTGAGTTGTATATGCGGTAAAAAGGAATATGCCTGTGAGCAGGCCATGGCGGACATAGCGGGCATCAAGCATACGCCACTTTTTAATAAAAATAAGCGCCATTACAAGTGCAGCCATAGAATAACGGATAGCAATCATATAAACAGCGCCAACATAATCAAGGCTGTCTTTTACAACAACAAAAGCAAATCCCCAGATTGCAGCGGTTAGTACAAGTCCCGCACTTGCAAGGATTGAAGAAGTTTTTGAATTCATAGGCGAATTCTAATGGGAGGAGGGAGCCGCGTCAAGCCTTGACACTATTATTCGGGGGGGGGGTAATATAGAAGAAAATATTAAAAAAGAGGTATTTCTATGAAAAAAAACAAATTATGGTTTGCTGCAGTTTGTATCGCAATCTGTGCATTTATGAACATTTCTTGTGCAAGTACTAACCTTGCAGAACCAGAAAAATTCCAGGATCAGTCTTATAAGCTTACTTCAATCAATTTCATGTCAGACATCTCAATTACATCAAAAGCTGATGCATTAATTTATTTTGAAAACTTCCCTGTTGATACATTAAAGGCTGAATTGCTCGAAAAGTATAATATTGAATTGGATGAAAACATTTTCAATAAAGATACACTTGCTGATAATCTTGTAGCTCTTGTTTCAAAATCGGCAGCTGGTGAAGAAACAGTTATTGGCTGGTCATTAAGTGATCCTGAAGCTCGTGTAGCAGACGCAGATGAAATCATCAAGAAGTACAAGAAAAATGCCAAAATTTCTGAAGAAGATCTGGCTGCTATAAATGAAGTTTACAATCACATTGCTACTCTTGATGTAAGACTCTTTACACAGATGGCAAATACAACAAAAGGATTATCAATGTTTGTAAATCTCATTAATAATTATAATGAGGTTATGCCTTATGCTTATGTAGATGAATACTGGACACCAGTTCATGTAATAGCCGATAAGTCTACAGCTGCTAAAGTAGGTTTTTCTAGTGCTATTAAACCGGCTTATATAATTATTGATAACCAGATTATTCCTTTTGCAGCATATAACAAGGATAATTCAGCAGATAAAGAAGGTGTTTATATTGATTCTGGAAAGCAGGTTACAATTGTTTCAACTGTAAATGACCCTGGAGTATTTATGCTTTATGATCCTGTAACTTTCTATAGCCAGAAATTTGAAGCAACTTTTGAACCAAATGCAACTTATACAGTAAAGCATAAGGTAGGAAACCGCACATCAACTATAAGTAAATGGACTGTTGAATTCTCAGTTGAAGAAAAATAACAGCCAGAGCATATCTTGAAAACATCCCTATAAAATGATATTTTAAACTCCTATTCTATATAATAGGAGTTTTTTTATGAAAAAAATAGTATTACTTGCTGCAGCACTTGCACTTGTTGCAATTACAGGCTGTAAAAAATCAACAGTAGATATTAAGGGAGTTTCAGATCTCGCCGGTAAGAAAATTGGTGTTCAGACTGGAACTACAGGTGAACTTTTTGTTCAGGAAGAAGTAGAAAACGCTAACTGTGTTTCTTTCAAGAGCGGTATTGATGCTGCTTTGGACCTTAAGAATGGTGCAATTGATTGTGTTGTTCTTGATGAACTTCCTGCTCAGGAAATTGTAAAAAAGAATCCTTCACTTAAGATTATCCGCGATCCATATTTTGCAGAAAACAAAGAAGAATATGCAATTGCCGTAAAGAAGGGTAACTCAGCACTTCTTTCAAAAATTGATGAAACAATCAACGCAATGAAAAAGAACGGCGATTATGAAAAGCTCGTAAACGCATTTATGCCAGCAGACGGAAACATTCAGATTCCTGCAAGCGAAGCAACAAGCGGTGAAACTGTAGTACTTGGTACAAACGCTGCTTTCCCTCCATTTGAATATGTAGAAGGAAAGAAGATTGTTGGTTTTGATATTACAATGGGCGAAAGAATTGCAAAAACAGCCGGAATGAAGCTCGAAGTTCTTGATATGGCATTTGACAGTCTTATTCCTGCTCTTCAGGCTGGAACAATTGACTTTATTGCTGCCGGTATGTCTGTAACAGAAGAACGCAAAAAGAACGTTGACTTCTCTGTTCCATACTTCGCTTCTGAACAGGTAATTATCGTTAGAAAATAAATGTCCTTCTTTACAAATATAGGCCGTTCAATCTACGACACAATGATTGCCGGTGACAGCTACCTGCTTATCCTCGAAGGCTTGGGAATTACTATTCTCATAGCAATCTGTGCTATTCTTATTGGTACAGTCATTGGTTGTATTCTGGCCTTAATGAAAATCTCGGACAGCAAGATTCTCCGTGGAATTGCAAATGCATATACAACAATTCTGCGGGGCATTCCTCTTGCTACCCAGCTCATGATTTTCTATTTTGTAGTATTTGCTCCTCTTCATCTTCCGCGACTTTTAGTTGCAATCATTTCGTATGGTTTGAACTCCGGTGCCTACTGTACAGAAATATTCCGCGCCGGTATTCAGGGAGTAGATAAGGGGCAGACAGAAGCAGGACGTTCCCTTGGCTTGAGTAAATGGCAGACACTTTTTAAGATTGTTCTTCCACAGGCTGTAAAAGCGTGTCTTCCTACTTACACAAGCGAATTTATTGTTCTTATAAAAGAAACCTCTGTTGCAAGCTTTATTGCTGTCCGCGATATGACAAAGGCCGGAGATATGATCCGTAATGCAACCTACAATGCATGGATTCCTCTTTTAACCTGTGCCGTAATTTATCTTATTCTTACTGTAGGTCTTACAAAGATTTTTGGTAAGCTCGAAAAAAGGATGGCAAAGAGTGACAGATAATACATTAATCGAAGTTAAAAATCTTAAAATAAGCTTTGGCGATCTTCATGTAATTAAGGATTTGTCTACCAGCATTAAGAAGGGCGAAAAGATTGTAGTAATTGGTCCTTCGGGTTCCGGTAAAAGTACATTCCTGCGCTGTTTGAACAGACTCGAAACTCCGGACAGCGGCTCAATTATTTTTGAAGACAACGACATGACCGACCCAAAAACTGACCTGGACGCATGCCGTCAGAAAATGGGAATGGTTTTTCAGCATTTTAATCTTTTTCCTCATCTTACTGTAATGGAAAATATCACACTTGCTCCTGTTCAGCTTGGACTTAAAACAAAAGAAGAAGCCGAAGCAGAAGCACATGCCCTTTTGGAACGAATAGGCCTGCCCGAAAAAGCAGACGTTTATCCTTCTACCTTAAGCGGCGGCCAGAAGCAGCGTATTGCAATTGTTCGTTCTCTTGCCATGCACCCTGATGTAATGCTCTTTGATGAGCCTACAAGTGCGCTCGACCCTGAGATGGTTGGCGAAGTTCTTGAAGTAATGAAGGACCTTGCAAATGAAGGCATGACAATGGTTGTAGTAACTCACGAAATGGGATTTGCCCGCGAAGTTGCAGACCGCGTTATGTTCATGGACGGCGGTTACATAGAAGAAGAGGGCACTCCAGAGCAGATTTTCCAGCATCCAAAGTGCGAGCGCCTCCAGCAATTTTTAAAGTCAGTTCTTTAGCCCGTCATTGCGAGGAGAATCAATCAAGCCCGTCATTGCGAGGAGCGTAGCGACGTGGCAATCCATTTTTTCCTTCCCTTTAAGTAACTTTCTCATTATATTTATTGTTATATAATTATATTGACAAATATAACACAAAACTGTATTATCGTAATAGTACAATAATACACACGAAAGGAGAAGAAGTACATCATGTCTGTAATCACTTTAGACAATGTCCGCAAGACATACCCGCTTGGTAAGCAGCGCGTAGAAGCTGTAAAAGGGGTATCATTCAGTATTGAAAAAGGCGAGTTTGCCGCAATTTCGGGGCCTTCTGGTTCTGGTAAGTCTACAATCCTTAATATGGTTGGACTTATTGACCTTCCTACCTCTGGCAAAATCATTATAGACGGAATAGATGTTTATGACGGCTTTAATCTTGAAAACACAGAGCTCGATGCCGGCCGCTTGAACAACTACAACGAAAAGAAAAACAAGAAAATCAAGACAACTGTTCCTACAAAACTCGACAAGAGAATTACAGGCCTTCGCCGTTCTCATCTTGGTTTTATTTTCCAGACCTTCAACCTTATTCCTGTTTTGAATGTTTATGAAAATATCGAGTTCCCTCTGCTGCTTGAATCAAAAGATAAAAATCTTGCATGTCCTGTAGATTCTTTTACTAAAAAACAGAAGGAAGAATGGATTCACTATCTTATGGAAAAGACCGGCCTTACAGACTGGGAAAAGCATAAGCCAAGTGAGCTCAGTGGTGGTCAGCGCCAGCGTGTAGCAATTGCACGTGCTCTTGTAACAAAGGCACCTGTAATTCTTGCCGATGAACCTACTGCAAACCTTGACTCAGTTAACTCTGCACAGATTCTTTCTCTTATGAAAGATTTGAACCGCGATCCAGAGCTGCAGACAACATTCATTTTCTCAACACACGATTCTCGTATTGTTCAGATGTGCGATCACGTAGTTCACATTTTCGACGGTAATATTAAAAACGACGAGCACAAAGCAGGCTCAGATGTATACAATGTGGAGTCTAACTAATGAGAGAGATTATAAAACTTGCATTGCGCAATCTTAAGGAGCACAGGTCAAAGACAGTAATCATTGCCTGTTTCCTTATTTTTGGTGTAGCAATCGTAATATTGGGTAACTCCTTTCTGGAATCCGTTAACCGCGGACTTGAAAAGGACTTTCGTGCAAATTATACCGGAGATATAGCAATTGGTAAAAATCCCGACAAAGGAACAATTAACGATATTTTTGGTGTAAATTCAACAAACGTAACAACAGAAGTTCCTCTGCTTCCTGCCATTCCGGATATTGATAAGGTTATGGAAATTGTAAACGAAACAGACGGAATCAAAAGTAATACAAAACTGATTTCTGCGCAGATTCTTGTAGCTTACGGTGTAGAAATGGATTTGTCTGCACTTTCAGACCGCGACGACCTTGGTTTTGATGACCTTCCTATTTCAATGCTTTTTGCGGGCGAAAACAGCACTTACTGGAATACTTTCCCAAGTGTAAATTTCATTGAAGGAACATATCCAGCTCCAGATACAAATGAAATTATGATTGATACCCGTGTTAAGAATGCCTATGAATCTTTGTATAGCCGCGAGCTTCATGTTGGCGACATTGTTTTGTGTGCAGGAGCAACTTCCGATACAGTTATTCGAGAAGCAAAAGTAGTAGGAATCTTTAATCCTCCTAACGAAAATTCTGCAATGTTCCAGATTGTTTATTGTAATCCGGCTTTTGCAAGAAGCTTTGCAAACCTTACTTATGCTTCTTCGTTCAGCCAGGAGCTGCCGGATGCTATAGACCTTTCGCTCAACACAATGGACGAAGATGATTTGTTTGCTTCGTTCGATGATGACCTTTTTGCAATGGAAGATGATTCTTCTGCTTTCCTTGCAACAGATTCCTTTGATTTTGACTCAATCCTTGGTGATACAACCTTGCGTGATGAACTCAACAAAACAGATGACGGAGCCTGGAACTACATTCTTATGAAGGTAAATAATCCGCTGCAGACAAATGCAATCATAGCCGAACTTAACCAAAAGTTTAAGGAAGCAGGTCTTGATGTTTATGCAATGGACTGGAAAGCTGCAGCTTATTCTTACTCACAGTCTGTAGCAGGAATAAGTCTTATATTTAATATCCTTATTATAATTCTTGCAATTGTAGTATTCATTATCATTATGAACACAATGATTGTTTCTGTAATTGAACGCACAAGCGAAATTGGAACAATGCGTGCAATTGGTGCCGAAAAGAAATTTGTACGACGCCTGTTTATGAGCGAAACTCTTATTCTTACTTCGCTTTCTTCGGCACTTGGAATTGTTCTTGCAGCTATAATTATGGCAATTTTCAATTCGCTTAATATTACAATTACAAACAGTATTGCAAAAATGATTTTGGGTGGAGGCTTACTTAGATTCAGTCCAACCCCGGCAATCATAATTACTACAATAGTAATTGCAATCGGCGGAAGCTTAATAAGCAATCTTAGTCCTGTAAAATCGGCACTTAAGATTACACCGCTCAAAGCATTAAATCATGGAGGCGACTAATGAAAAGCTCAATAAATTTTTCGCTTAAAAATCTTACACGACAAAAAAGAAGAAACTCGGTTTTAGTTGCCGCTATTGCCTTTGGATTTTTTGTAGTAACAGCAATCGATGCGTTTACAACAGGTATTGTTTCTAATCTTGAAAATCAGATTACACAGCTTGTTGGTGGAAACGTAATTTGTCAGGGACTTGAGTGGGTTAATCCTTCAACACCAGGCGGCAAAGTTCAGCTTGTAAATATTGTACGTGACCGTGACTATGTTAAGAATATTCTGGAGGAAAGCAAAATTCCTTATGAATATTATTCATGTTTTACAATGTCCAGTGGTCAGATTATCTTCAACGGAAAGAAGTCTTCAATTCAGTTGTATGGACGCGACCTTGAAGAAAAGCAGCTTGTAGAATCAATGCAGTTTGAAAGCGGTGGTATAGACCTGAATGTCAAAAACGGACTTATCATTAGTGATAAAACTGCAACTTCGCTCAATCTGCAGGTTGGTGATGAAGTTATTTATTCTACATATACAGTTTACGGTCAAAACACAGTAGCCGACATGAAGATTACAGGTATTATGAAGTCAAACAGCTTTATTAATACACTTCAGTCATATTGCGATATTGAAGATTTGAATGCAATTTCCGAAATGCCAGAAGGCGGATATTCAATGTTCTCAATTTATCTGCACAATAAAAACAAGCAGACAAAGGCTGCAAAAATGCTCGAGGCAAGAATCCGTCAGGATGCCGATGTTAATCCGGAAATCAACGTTACAAGCCGTGATCTTGCAATGAAGACAAACCCAACCAATATTGGGAAAGGAATTGAAAAGCAGGTTGATTCCCGCAACCCTGATAACGAGTGGAAGGGTGTAATGTATGGTATAGAAACCTTGTATGATGAAATTCCTCAGATTAAAACAGTAATGCTTATTGTTCATACTGTTGCATTTGTAATTCTTCTTGTAATTCTGCTTATTGTTATGATTGGTGTTTCAAATACTTACAGAATGGTTTTGTACGAACGAATCCGCGAAATTGGAACAATGCGTGCTCTTGGTATGACCCGCAAAGATACAAGAAAGGTATTCACAAGCGAAGCAGTTGTGCTTTGTGTCATAGGTGCAATTCTTGGACTTGTTCTTGCCGTTATTGCCATGTCAATCATTCACCTTATTCCAATCTCGAATGAAGGCTTGTCTCTTTTCCTTTCAAAAGGACATTTCTCTTTCAAGGTTTCTGTATGGTCGGTATTAATACAGTATATTATGCTTATTCTTTTGACTTCGCTGGCTGTTCGCGGAAGTGCCAAAAAAGCCGCTTCGCTCAGCCCTGCAGAAGCACTCAGAACTATTAAATAGCGGGGTCCCTGAGCTTGTCGAAGGGTGTGTAAGGCCGCTGACGGCCAGTGTTAAATAGCAAGGCGTTAAAAAAATTGCGAAAGCAATTTTTAGCCTTACCTTATTGAGGAGGAAAATTTAATGAAAAAATTTGTATCATTCTTGTGCCTGTTGCTCTTTTTCGTGGCAGGACTTTTTGCCCAGGTATCAGCCGCAGATGTAGAAAAGGCATACAAGATTCTCGAAGCTTCTGATGATGTTCTTGCTTATCACGGCGACTATTCTGCAACAATTTCGTTTAAGATTGAAAAGCCTGGTAAACCAGATGAAAATATTCAGTATAAGATTTTTGAACGTACAGACAAAAAGCTTATGACAATCGTTCAGCTTTTCCCGGAAGCAGACAAGGGTAACGGCTATCTTCGCGATGGAGATAACATCTGGGCGTATGACCCGATCAGCCGTAAGTTTACTCATACTTCTATTAAAGAGTCTTTAGGTAACTCTGACGTTAAGCTTGATGATGTTGAGCAGGATGAAAATGCATACCGCATCAATTATGACATTACAGGCTTTGAAAGCGGAATGCTTGGTAAGCAGGAGGTTTATATTATCACAGTTACTGCTAAGACAAATGAACCTTCTTATGCAAAGTCAAAGCTTTATGTACGCAAGGACTTGAATCTTATTCTTAAGTATGAAGATTTTTCCGGTTCAGACCGCCTTATGAGAACAACACTTCTTCCAAAGTATGCAAAGGTTCCTTCTGGCTATGTTCCAACACAGATTATCGTACGCGATGAACTTAACCCTGGCGAAAATACAACTCAGATTATTTCTGACTTAACCTTTGATGCGCTTCCTGATCGTATTTTTACAAAAGCATATCTTGAAGGACTTAACTAGGGGATAGGGGATAGTAAATAGGGAATAGTAAATAATTAGGGGAAAGCCTTCCCCTCGGCCGCACTTCGTTGCGTCCTACCCCTTCTAACGGGGATGACCCCGTAACGCCCCCAATTCACATATTTACGGAAACTATTCCCTATCCCCTGTTTACTATTCCCTGTATTAGAAGGAATGAATTATGAAGAAAACATTTTTATTTATTTTGGTTTTATTATTCACTATTGGATCTATAGCCGCCCAGTCTGATGACGATCTTTTTGGCGATGACGACGACTTCTTTGGTGATGATGATTTCCTCATCGAAGAGGTAGAAGACGTAAGCGCCAAAACAGATTTAAGCAAGGGTATTCTTTTTGATAACGGCAGTGTAAAAATCGGCGGAAGCCTTTCTGCTTCTGCATCTGTTTCTACAACTGTTTACAAGAAAGATACAGAATTTGTTGATAACCTTAAAGCTACAACTCTTACACATTCTTTGGGTTCAAGCATTACAATTGATGCACGCCCTAATCAAAATTTAAGGCTTTTTTCAAGATTCAATATTAATTATCCATTTGAAGGCGATGTCCTGAAAGTTAAAGAAATGTTTACCGACTTTAATGCCGGCGATTATACATCCTTCCGCTTTGGACTTCATACAGTTACCTGGGGAACAGGACAATTCTACAGTCCTGTAAGTGATATGATTAATACATCTTCCATTGACCCTGAACACAGAGATGAACAGGTTGATGGAAGCTTGAATCTTCGTACACTTATAAACTTCCCTGGAACAATGAACAACCTTTGGATTTATGTGATTCCAGACATCGGAACTAAGAAAGCACGTGATACAGGTGTTGCCCTAAAGAGTGAATTTGTTTTTGGAGGC
This sequence comes from Treponema sp., assembly GCA_017551545.1. GTDB lineage: Bacteria > Spirochaetota > Spirochaetia > Treponematales > Treponemataceae > Treponema_D. Next base: position 14,681 of record JAFZLJ010000135.1, read on the forward strand.
TGGGAATTAGGTGTTGGTGCATTCTATAAATACGACACTGCTCCCAAAGCAATGCTTACAGCATCTGGCAGCATTAAAAAATGGGCCTTGTTCGGCGAAGCAGTTTACCAGTATGGTAGTGACCGAGAATGGCTTGAAAAACCAAACTTTAACGACAAAAAGAGTATGTTTAAAGCAACAGCCGGTTTTATGAGAAGCTGGACAGATCCAAATATTTCGCTGCTTGCACAGTATTATTATGATGGTAATGATTTTGATGCATCGACTTTCGAGGATTGTTTCTTTTATGTACAGAATTCGTCATTGATTTATTCCGAATATGGAACTCAAGGTCATAATGTTGCTTTGGCGCTTGGATTCTCGAAATTGTTTGGATGTAAAGATTTGTCTTTTTCGCTATTTGGAAGAGCTAATTTTACAAAACCAAAGTTGATTGATGTTGATGGTACTGAAATGAATATGCTGGTTACTACTCTTAATGCTATTGTTCCTGAAGCAAGTGATAATACAAAGAAATTGTTGACAGAGTATCCACGCAGTGTTTTTTCTGCAATGCTTAATTACTCTTTCAACGACAATGCCTCAATGAGCTTTGGTCCATATATAACAGTAATCGACTGGAAAAAGGCCCCAACTGTTTCCATGCAGATAAACTTCACCCTCGGTGGTGGTAAGTTCTAGTTTTTACAACGTCATTGCGAGGAGCGAAGCGACGTGGCATCCTGGATTGCCACGCTTCGCTCGCAATGACGTATACAATTGGAGCATTAATGTTCACCCATATATTCTTTGATTTAGACGGAACTCTAACCGACCCGGCGCAGGGAATAACAAATTCGTTTATCCATGCGCTGAAATATTTTGGTCTTGAGATTCCGTCTTACGAAGAATTATGCAAGCTTATAGGTCCACCGCTTCCATACAGCTTTGAAACAACCTTTGGCTTTTCCCACGAAAAAGCAATGGAAGCAGTGACCAAATACCGCGAATACTTTTCTACAAAAGGCCTTTTTGAAAATAAAGTCTACAACGGAATCCCTGAGCTTTTGCAAAAGCTAAAAGAGAAGGGCAAGCACCTTGTAGTAGCCACCTCCAAACCCGAAGAATATTCCATAAAAATAATAGAACACTTTAACCTTTCAAAATATTTTGATTACGTCTGCGGCAGCAACATGGACGAATCCCGCAGTAAAAAAGATGAAGTGATTGCCTATGCCTTACAGCGCTGCGGTTTAGTTGAATCAGACAAACCCCGCGTCCTCATGATAGGCGACCGCCTCCACGACATAGAAGGCGCCAAAAAGAACGGACTTAAATCATGTGGTGTCTTATTCGGCTACGGTTCCCGTAAAGAACTGGAAAACGCCGGCGCTGATTATATCGTAAACGAAGTAATAGACTTGTATAAAGTAATAGAATAAAGAAAATGCGCGGAGCGAAGCAAGTCGTGGTCCCTGAGCTTGTCGAAGGGCCACTATTTGAATAATTCTAGTGCATATCGAACAGTATCCATTGCATCCTTACCATAGAAATCTGCCCCAATCTTATCTGCATATTCCTGTGTCATAACCGCACCACCAACGCATACTTTTGCCCATGGGCATTCTTTGCGCAGCTGCTTGATTGTTTCTTCCATTGCGGCAACAGTTGTTGTCATGAGTGCAGAAAGGCCTACAAGTTTAATCTTGTCTTTCTTACATGCCGCAACTACAGTTTCTGGTGGTACGTCTTTTCCTAAATCTATAACGTCAAAGTCATAATTCTGCAGAAGAACTTTTACAATATTTTTTCCAATATCGTGAATGTCGCCCTTTACTGTTGCAATTATGATTTTTCCTTTTGTTTCACCTTTTTTGCCCGAGCGCTCCATAAAGCCGCGGATTTCATCAAAAGCAGTTTTAGCTGCATCTGCTGCCATAAGCAATTGAGGCAGATACATCTTCTTTGCTTCAAACTGCTTGCCAACATAATCAAGGCCTGGAATAAGATGTGTATTGATTATTTCGAGAGAGTCTGTTGTTTTGAGTAGTTCACGAGTTGCAGCGGCGGCATCGTTTTTAAGACCTTTGATGATGGCGTTTTTCAAAGGGGATTTATTTTGCCCTTCGACAGGCTCAGGGACCCGGGGGGGCGTTACGGGGGTGGAACCCCCGTTAGAAGGGGTAGCGGAAGCCGGCACGGCTGCAGCGAGGGGGAGACTTCCCCCTACTGCGTTAATCCACTCAATATACCTCGCACAATTTTCATCCAGACCAAGCAAAAGGCTCGTCGTATACCACGCCTTCTTCATCTCAAGCTGCAGCGGATTCATTATGGCGGCACTAAGCCCGTTCTGCATGGCCATTGTAAAAAATGCAGAAGTTACGAACTCGCGGTTAGGAAGCCCGAACGAAACATTAGAGATTCCAAGCGAAGTATTTCCGCCTGCTTCAAAAATGCCGCGAACAGTTTCAAGTGTTGCAAGTCCCGCCTGTGAGTCTGAACTGACTGCCATTGCAAGAGGGTCAATTATAATATCTTTTTTTGCAATTCCGTAGCGGGCAGCTTCCTTGTAGATTTTCTGTGCAATCTTAAGACGGTCGCTTGCTTTTGCAGAAATGCCTTTTTCATCAAGGGTGAGGCCAATCACAACACCGCCATATTTTTTTACAAGCGGGAACACGGCATCCATAATTTCTTTTTTGCCGTTTACAGAATTGATAAGCGCTTTTCCGTTGTAGCGGCGAAGGGCTGCTTCCATAACTTTTGCAGAAGAGGTGTCTATCTGGAGCGGTAAATCTGTAACTGCCTGGAGCTCTGTCATTACACGTACCATCATTTCTTTTTCATCAATTTCGGGGAGGCCTACGTTTACATCAAGAACTTGTGCGCCGGCTGTTTCCTGTTCAAGTCCCTGATGAATAATATAATCTATGTCGTTGTTGCGCAGTGCTTCCTTAAATTTTTTCTTTCCTGTAGGGTTTATACGCTCTCCAATCAAAACACATGGAACTCTGCTGCCGTCTGGTGCATGTCCAAAGCAAACTGTTTTTGTGTTTGAACTTATAATACAAGTCTGAGGTATTTTTTCTGCAGGAAGTGGGGCGCGCTGCTTTACAGTTTTTTTCATAAGTGCAATGTATTGCGGGTTAGTTCCACAGCAGCCGCCAAGTATTTTATATTGTGCACTTGGAACTGCGGCAATTTGTTTCATTGCCTGAACAAATTCTTTTGCATTAACATCAAAAACTGTTTTACCGTCTATTACTTTTGGAAGTCCCGCATTAGGATTTATAATTACCGGGATGCTTGCTGCTTTGCAAAGGCGTTCAACTGCGGGAAGCATTTCTTTTGGACCAAGGCTGCAGTTTACTCCTGCGGCTGCAACACCTAGTCCTTCGAGCATTGCAATCATTGTTTCCGGAGTAGAACCGCTAAGAGTTCTGCAGTCGGCATCGTAAACATTTGTTACTAAAATAGGGTAATTGGTGCCTGTTTTTTTCATTAATTCCTTTGCGGCAATTATGGCGGCTTTTGTTTCGTAACCATCGTTCATTGTTTCTATAAGAATACAATCGAAGGCCTGTGATTTTTCCTGGGCGCATTTGAATGCTGTCTGGAATGTTTTTTTGTATATGGTAATGCAGTCTTCAAAATCAAGGTCACCCATTGGTTTAAGCAGCTTTCCTGTAGAAGAAATATCAAATGCAATAAAAAGATTTTTATCTTCTGCCGTTTTTTTTGCACGGGCGCGGGCTTTGTTAGCATTAACTAACGCAGCAGAAATTATTGCTTTAAGATTAAGCGGGAACTTTGTTATAAAAGCTCCGAAGGTATTTGATTTTATGATATTTGCACCCGCTGTAAAATAATCATAGTGAAGCTGCTCAATAATATCCGGATGTTTGATGTTCCAGGTTTCCGGTAATTCTCCGGGCTTTAGTCCTTTGCTTTGTAAGATTGTTCCGGTTCCACCATCAAAAAAGAGTGGTGTACTTCCTAAAAGATTTTTCAATGAGTTTTTCATATTTCACCTGAATGATTTTTATTTGCGGGCTAAGTGGTGTCGTCGTTTTGAAGAGTATTGCTCTTTATCCGCAAGCTTTATTAATGCTTCAAGGTTGTGGTTGTCTTTGTTAAATTCCACAGCTCCAAAGCTTATGCTTATTTCAAAAGGAAGTTTGTTTTCCTGAGAAACAAGCTTGCAAACATCCTTGATTTTTTCTTTAATTTTCTCAATGTGCATAACTTGAAGGCCTGGAATAATTCCTGCAAATTCATCTCCTCCAAGTCGTGCAATAATATCATTCTGACGGAAAACAGTTTTAAAGATTTTTGCTTCGAGTTTTATTGCAAGGTCACCCATGTCATGACCGTATTCATCGTTTATTATTTTCAGGAAGTCCATGTCGGCAAAGAAAACAACTCCGGTTGTGCTCATTTTAAGAGCAAGGTTCATTGATTCTGCTCCCATAACCATAAGGCCTCGTCTGTTTAAAACACCTGTAAGACTGTCGTACATTGATATCTGGTTAAGCTCAGAGTTATCCATTTGCAGCATAAGGTTTTCTGAAGTTAATTTAGCATTTTCTTCGAGCTGCATTGTGTAAATATATGCCTGCGAAATGATTGTTGAAAAAGTTTTAAGATAAATCATTGTGAACAGATATTCAGAAGAAATTGTTCTGCAGACAATGTAGCCGTACTGTTTGTGTCCAAAGAAAATCGGATGAATCAGGAATGAACCTGGTTTATCGCAAAAATATTTTTTAGGGAGTATTTTTTTATGCGGGTTAAAGGTTTCCTGCAAGTTTGTTTCTTTTATATTGTATTCCTTATCAACATGTGCCCTGATTATTGCTTTTCTTGGAAGCTTGAGTTTTTCTTTTTCGGAAACATGCATTGGTTCATCATATATGCAGACAACAATTCCCGGAATATATCTGTCTGGAAGTATTGAATCAAGAGAATCAAAAAGCATTTCAAGAGTCATTTCATTCTGAAGATTTTCAAGCAGATAATAAATGTTCTGTTGAATCATGTTTTTTTCAAGATGAAGTGAAACTGAAATATTTCTGTTTCCTGTATGCTTAATCATTTTAGAAAGGAATTCAGATTCGTTTCCGTTGCATCCACAGGACCTTCTGAATATAGGTTTAATTTTAATAGGAGTTTTTTCCGGTATTTCAATCCCGTTTGCTTTTTTCCAGACAAGTTCTGCAACAGTTCTTCCCTGTTCTTCCATCTGTTGATTTATTGTCGAAAGTGAAAGCTCTGCAGTTTGAGCCTGAATTATATCATCATAACCTACAACTTTTACGTCTTCCGGAACTTTAAGTCCAAGTGATTCTATTGCCTGGATTGCTGCAAAAGCCATCATATCATTGGCTGCCAGAATTGCATCAAAATCTACATCTTCTTTTTTATGATATCGATCCTGGAGTGCATAAAGGGCTCTGTCATAAACAAAATATCCTTCAAACTTTAAGCTTTCATCAAAGCTCAGACCATTTTTGTTTAATGCTTTTTTAAAAGCTTCAAAGCGATCTTTTGCTTCTTCGGAACCTGTTGCTGTAGCAGACATAAATGCAAACCGTTTACAGCCGTGTTCTTTCTTTAAATGTTTTATTATTTTGTCGTAGGCTTCGTCGCAGGAAACATAAGTTGAAGCAGAACCCTCAATTGGAAGATGTGCAGAAAGAGAAACGATATTGTTTGTCTTTACTCCTTTAAGAAGTTTTGCAAGCTGATTGATTGGTAATCGTGAAAGAAAAATAGCAGAGAATACAATGATGCCGTCAATGTGTTCACTTTCAGCAAGCTTCAGACCAATTTGTGTATGCTTTGATGCAAGCTGGTCTCCGATTCTTGCCGAAATGATAATAAGGTTGACATCTTTTTTTTCGAAATAACTTTTTATGCCGTCAAGAACTGAAAATGAATAATCATTCGAAATTTCACTTGCCAGCACAACTATATTTTTTTTCATGATTGCTTTCTATTATATATTATTTATATTTTTTTTTCAAAAAAAAACGGATATTTTTTGAATTTTTTTTTAAAAAAATATGATTTAACTGTTGACATAATTTAAAAATAGGAATATATTAGTTCTCACCGTCGCATCACAAGTTTGCGATACGGTAAAAAATCTCCAGTTTTTTGACAGAATAGGGAAGGAAAGAATAGAACAAGTAAGGTTCTATGAACGGAAACGTTAGTTTTTGTTCTGTACATTGACTACAATGTTTTTTAAGTTTTTTGTAAAACTTAAGTCTATCAATTCAGCAAAAC
>JAFZLJ010000136.1 GCA_017551545.1 Treponema sp.
CCGCGAGCTGTTCTGTGAAGATATTGAAAGAGTAAGACTTAGAAAGGCAAAATTCTAATACGCGACCCTTCGACAGGCTCAGGGACCGCGAAAGATTGGGGTCCCTGAGCCTGTCGAAGGGCCATAAACAGGAGTCTACCTATGGAAAAATTCATTGTCGGCCTGGACCAGGGCACCACTTCTTCACGTGCTGTAATTTTCAACAAAAAGGTAGAAAAAATTGCCGTTGCGCAACGTGAATTCCAGCAGTATTTCCCAAAGCCGGGCTGGGTAGAACATAATCCCGAAGATATTTTTATAAGTCAGCTTTCTGTAATGAAAGAAGCAGTTATGAAGGCTGACCTTTCTCCAGAACAAATAGAAGCAGTTGGTATTACAAATCAACGCGAAACAGTTATTTTATGGGATAAAAACACCGGAAAACCTGTTTACAACGCAATTGTATGGCAGTGCCGTCGTACCGCAGACATTGCAGACAAACTGATTGCCGACGGAAAAGGTGAAATGATCCGCCAGAAGACAGGTCTTATTCCTGATGCATACTTCAGCGGTACAAAAATCAAATGGATACTTGATAATGTTCCGGGGGCTCGTGAACGTGCAGAGAAGGGGGAGTTGTTGGCTGGTACAGTAGACACCTGGCTAACATGGCGTCTTAGCGGCCGCAAAGCTCATGTAACAGATTACACAAATGCCTGCCGAACAATGCTTTATAACATTCACACACTTGAGTGGGATGATGAATTGCTTGCTCTTTTAAATATCCCACGCTGCATTTTGCCGGAAGTAAAAGATTCCAGCTGCGTATATGCCATGACAGATAAGTCAATCTGTGGTTTTGAAGCTCCCATCGCTTCCATGATAGGCGACCAGCAGGCAGCACTTTTTGGACAGGCTTGCGTAAACAAGGGCGACGTAAAATCAACATACGGAACAGGCTGTTTTATGCTTATGAATACAGGTGATACACCTGTTGAATCAAAGCATAAGCTTCTTACAACTATTGCAATTGGTTTGAACGGTAAGGTTGAATACGCACTTGAAGGAAGTGTATTTATTGGCGGCGCACTCATCAAATGGCTTCGCGACCAGCTTGGAATTATAAACACAGCAAACGACGTAAACGTTCTGGCCGCAACAGTTCCTGATTCAAACGGTGTTATTATTGTACCTGCTTTTACAGGACTTGGCGCTCCTTACTGGGATTCATACGCACGTGGAACAATTGTTGGTCTTACACGCGGTGCAAATAAAGCTCACATCTGTCGTGCCGCTTTGGAAGCAATTGCGTTCCAGGTAAAAGATGAGCTCGACTGTATGAAAGAAGATTCCGGCATAGAAATTGCAAGCCTTAAAGTAGATGGAGGCGCCTGCGTAAGCGACTTAATGATGCAGTTCCAGGCAGACATTCTGAACACCGCCGTTTATCGCCCGGAAAATACAGAAACAACAGTAACAGGTGCAGCCCTTCTTGCAGGTCTTGCCACAGGCTACTGGAGTTCCAAAGACGAACTCAAAAAAATCTGGAAAATTAACGCAATTTTTGAACCAAATATGGACCAGGAAACACGTACTGCCCGCTATGATCAGTGGATAAATGCTGTAAAAAGAACAATGTCAAAAGGAGAATAAAAAATGAAAAAGCTTTTAAAAACTGTTTTTTTATTGACTTTATTAACACTGATAATGTCTTGTGCATCGAAAGCTAAAACAGAAGATGTTCAGGATATTCCTGTAGAACCAGAATATAATGAAGACAGCGGCACAGATATGGATAAGAACTGGGCATTGTATTATTCAACCGGTGATGAAGCTTATCTTGAAAATGTAATTGCATATGCTGATACACAGGATTTACTGATTAAAAAGGTAAATGAACGTTACCAGCAATTGTCTCAAGATTCTAAATTTGTAGAAGCCTTTATTAATATGGGAGCAGAACAAAAAGAGGGATATTTTGAAAGTTCTTATGATTTAGAATTATTTGTATTTTACATGCTGAGGATGGATAAATACAAAGCAGATGTACAATATATTTATTCTTTTTTTGAACAAGACTTGTTTGTTCGTGGAGTAATGAAATCTACAGCTTTCTGGTCATTGATATCTAATGCTCAGCAATACGAAGATATAAACATTGCCATACAAAAGCATATACCGTATCTTAATAAAAAATGTCAAATGAATTTTTATTCTTTTCTGCAACTGAAAGAATATATAGGGTTTATAAAATCTGATAATGGTATAGGTGTTTTTCAAAATGGTAAACTATATATTTCCATTGCTCTTGTAAATGATATAAATCAGGCGTTTGATGCCTGGGTTTCTGTACCAGAAAATGAAAATCCTAAAATCAGAAATACCACAAAAGTTGATTCAGAAAATACTTCAATAGCTCCATTTCTTGTGTTCTATTGCAACGATTGGGAAGACTTCCCTATTTATTTTGATGTAGAACTAATGAACCCGGATGGAAGTGTTTCGCCTGAAAAAGGAAAGAAATTATCGCTTATAGAAGAAAACCAGAATCTCCAGAATTTATTATATGCCGCATTACAAAGCTATTGCTGGACATTTGATGAACACGATAAGAATGGAAACTATATTGTACGAATAACAATTCATACTGCAACAAGAGTTATTGCCGTTTTTGATATGGATTTTGTTATAGATTTATAATCAAAAGCTTTTACTTCACCAAGCCATCAATAGCTGGTGCTACTGCTTTTCTTACTTCAGATAAATCTTTTGACTCTAGAACTGCAATTCTGAAAATTGAAGATTCAACAAGAATATAAATTAGCTCAACAACTGAATGAACGTTTAAGTCTGGTTTGAATTCGCCGCTGTCGATGCCACGGATGATGACTGTGCTTAAGAGGTGGCGCAGACGGATTATTCTTCTGTGGATTTTTTTCTGGGGGTTTTCGTTGGCTTTTTTAAGCTGCAACAGGTATGAATGAAGGACATTGAAAAGCTTAAGGTTCTGTTCGCAGTAATCAATTATAAGATTTACCATTTTAGAAAGGGCATCGTGGGCGCTTAAGGTTTCGTCTTCGATTATGGCTTTTAGATCGAGTTCCATGGCAATAAGAATCTGCTTAAGGCTGCCTACGAAAATTTCTTTTTTGTTGTCAAAATAAATGTAAAGGGTTGTTCGGGTAATTCCGCAGCTGTCTGCAATTTTCTGGAAGGTTGTGTCTTCGAAGCCTTCGGTTGCAAAAACATCGAGTGAGCGTTCAAGAATGTCGTGACGTCTTTTGTCATGTTCTACTACAATTGCCATTTTTTACCCTCTTTTATAAATATAAAACTTTGTATCTAAATTGCCTGCTTTTAGTGCTTTAATGCTTCCGGTTTTATGGCCAAAATTTTCCATAAAGCTTTCGTGGGAAGTTATAATCCCTAAATCCCAGCCAGGAAAATCTGTCCAAAGGGAATCCATTTTTTTATAAAGCTCGGCGGCCTGTTCTTCGTCTCCAAGGCGTTCACCGTATGGAGGATTGCAAAGTAAAAGGCCGTTTTCGTAAGGTGCTTCAAGGTCTGCAAAATCGCTCTGAATAAAATCTGGGCGAGGAATGTGGGCACTTATTCCAATAGATTTAAGCGCTCGTCCTGCCATTACACAGGCATATTCTGCATTCTTTTTTGAGCGTTCAACTGCTGCTGCATCAATGTCGCTGCCAGTTATGCGTACTTCTACATCTGTTCTAATCTGTTGTGCTTCCTGTTCACGGATGCGGTCTGCACTTTCTTCATTATAAAACGGAAGATTTTCTATTGCAAAGCGTCTGCCAAAGCCTGGAGCTACATTAAACGCATAAAGAGTTGCTTCAATTGCAATTGTGCCTGAACCGCAGAAAGGATCGTGCAAAGGAGTTTTGCGTCTCCACATCATTTCCTGGAGCAGGGTAGCAGCAAGAGTTTCGCGTAATGGAGCAATGCCGCCGTCTGTACGGTAGCCTCGTTTATGGAGAGGTAAGCCTGAAAGGTCAAGTAAAATTAAAGCAGTATTTTCGTCTATGTAAACACGAATATCGCTTTGTTCGCCTGTTTCGGGCATGCTGCTCATATGCCACACGTCGCCGCACTTAGAATAAATTGCTTTATGAACCATTCCTTGAATTGAATGTTCAGAATTCAGCTTAGATTTATATGTTCGAACTTTATCTACAACAACGCGGGTGTCTTTATTTAAGTAGTCCTGCCAGGGAACACTATATGCGCCGTCGTAAAGTTCATCAAAATTGTAAGCGTTGTATTTTGCAAGCTGAAGATAAACCCTGTCTGCAGTACGAAGACAGAGATTTGTACGGAATAATGCATCATCGTCGCCAAAAAAACTAACCCGGCCCGGAGCATTTGATTCCAGCTTATAACCGAGGTGTTTAATTTCATTGCCAAGGATTTTTTCGGCTCCTACGGCACAAAGGGCGACCAGTGTGTTCATTATTAGTTTTCGTTATTACTTGTTAATGAATAATCATAGCCGTCTGTAGTACCAAATTTCTGTTTAAGATCAAGATACTCCAGAGTGTCTCCGCTAGAATTTTTTACAGTAACAGGTGCTATGTTTGTCCATCTGATTTCTTTTATTTCTGCAGATGTAGAATTTTCAATAGCACGTTGTCCGACAATACCAAGAAGCTTAACCTGTTTTCCAAAATAGTATTCAGGCAGTAAAGATTTTAAATCAACAGCAGTTATATTTGAAATTTCAAAAACCTGAATTCTGTCGCCTGCAGCAAAAACAAGGGCAGGATCATAATCGTCGATGTCTGTGATAACAGAATTATCTGGTGCGTCAAAAGCAGAAGCTGCAGTTAATGTAAAATTATCAAATACATAATGAGAACTTGAAGTGTCATATTTAAGCTTGTCGGCAGAGTCAGCGCCTCCGCTTGTGAGCTTCTTTTTGTCTGACCATTCTGTTCTGTTTCTTGTACCGTCATCATTTGTGAAAATCAGATAATAGCGGTAGTATTTATTGGTAAGAACCTTTTCGTCTTTATAAGAAAAAGTCTGATCGTTTGTATCTTCGATATTTTTTGGGAAAATTACAGCAACACGCTCAATTTCCTGTTCAGAAGAATCCATGTTCTGGCGTAAAAATGTGATGCTTGCTGTGTTTGAGTTAATATATTTTCCTCTGATTTCAAAAACGTCAAGATCTGTGTCTACAACAACATCAGGGCGGTCAAGATATTTGTTATCTTTTACTTCCCATTTACAGCCAAAAAGCATAAGAGCTGATAATAAAGCACAAATAAAAAGAGATATTCCTGTTTTTTTCATAAGACACCTCAGAAAATAGTTATCTTTTTTTATTATCGGCAGAATTTGTGTTTTTCTTTGCTAGAAAATACGAAACAACGGCTAAAATTATTCCGCCAAGAATCATGAGGAAGCAAAGGATTTGTCCTGTAGAAAAATTAAATAGAGATGTATTTTCGTAGATATTTGCTGTTTTGTCGCCTAATACAAAGCCAATTTCTTCATCTGGTTCACGGAAATATTCAATAAAGAAACGGAAGAAACCATAACCGGCTGTATAGATTGCACCAAGCATTCCGTCAAATTTTTTGTGATTGCGGCAAAGCCAGATTATTGTCCAAAGGACTATTCCTTCAAAAAAGGCTTCGTAAAGCTGGCTCGGGTGGCGTGGAAGGTTTACAAGTCTGGTATTAGCAATGTCCATTCCAATTTGTGAAGCAATATTCTGTACCCATTCAAGCGAAGAAGAAAAACGTTCTGCTGCCGGGAAAACCATACCCCAAGGCATAGTTGTTACACGTCCGTAGAGTTCTCCGTTTAAAAAGTTTCCTAAACGGCCGAATGTATATCCAAGCGGAATACAGCATACCATTGCATCTGACCATTTTAAGAAAGACTGCTTGTGAACTTTGCACCATACAATCATTCCTATGAGTCCGCCAACAAAACCGCCGTGATAAGACATGCCTGCAAAACCGGTGTAGTTTCCGCTTTCGTCAAAAGGCCAGAAAATAAGCCATGGTTTATGCAGGTAAATGCCTGTTCTATCGTAAATTAATGTGGAACCTATGCGTGCTCCAAGCAGTAAAAAAAGAATACCTGTTCCCAAAAAGCTGAAAAGGTCATCTTCTGTAATCTGATACGGTTTTCCGTCTGGTTTTATGCCGTCGAGCATTCCCTGAGTAGAGATTTTCTTTAAAAGAAGGTACGCAGTTCCAAATGCAAACACATACATGAGCCCGTACCAGCGCAGAAGACCTAAAAATTTTACTCCGGGAAAAATCTGCGGATGAATCCAGGATGGGAAATTGATATATAAAAACATTTTGACCTCGTATATTTGTGTCATTGTCGGGCTTGACCCGACAATCTCTATATTAAGAGAGATTCCCGGGTCAAGCCCGGGAATGACAATTGCTTTTTATATTTTAAATCCTTGTTGTACTGCTTTAACAAGTTTTGACTTTAAAAGTTGATTCTCCTTCTTCAACTGAATCAAATCGAACTGCTGGGTTTTTATCATTTCGGCAAGCTCGCCTATTGTAAGTTCACCGCCGCCTACAAGGTCTTCAATTCCAGAAAGCTTAAAGTCGTAGTCGCTGTTGGCTTCTTCTTCGGCACTAATGAAGGTGTCGGAATTAAAGTTTTCAGGATCAAAGTCTCCGTCAAAGTAGCGAGGAGGTGTTTCGATTACCTTATCTGCAATGCGGTAAATTGCCTGGCCAAGTACAGACTGTGGCTTATAAACAACAAGAGGCAGCTGCGAAGAAAGAGCCTTGTCCTGAAGCATATCGCGGTACATGATTCCAAGGAAATCAATATCAAGACCAAGGTACTGATTACAGCTTGTTTTAATTCTCTGTGCCTTGTTTGCGTCTGCAGGATTTTCAATCATGTTCATTACAAGGCGCGGGCGGAACTGCTGCATACGGCTTATGAAAAGCTGTGTAGTTTCTGGGTCTGCTTTACCAAGGGCCTGAACAAGCTGTGGTATATAAAGCTTTTGCATGCTGGCAGAATCTTTTTTAAGGTTATCGAGCAGCTCGCGTCCAGGAGTATTCTTTTTGAAAGTTGTATAAAGCAAACGGAAAACAGCGTTCTTTAAGAAAAGGTATCCGTTGAGTGTAGCAGTAACGGCTGGCGCAGAAACAACAATTCCCTGTGGTGAAAGCAGGAACATATCTAGAATAAACTGATGTGTTCCGGCTCCAAGGTCAAGAATCAGGTAATCGGTATCGATGTTTTTTAAGTTACGGATAAGCTTGATTTTCTGAGTATGCTTGAGCGAAGTTAAATCAGGAATCTGGCTGTCTCCGGCAACAAAACTTACATTCTGATAGTCTGTTGGCTGGATAATATCCTTAAACATAGTTTTTTCTGTAAACCATGAACCAAGACTTGCTGCTCCCGGATGCTGTCCAATTACAAGATGAAGGTTAGACGCACCAAGGTCAAGGTCTACAAGAACGACCCTTTTTCCCTGTTGTCCCAGAGCAATAGCTAAATTGGCAGAAAGAAGGCTTTTTCCAACACCACCCTTTCCACTTGCGATAGGTATAATCTGTGCCATACTTATATTATAGCATATAATTCCATTCTTGTACAAAGTGATATTTTATATTATGGTAAAAACAGGAGATATTATGAAAAAACTATTTAGATTTATTGTCGTACTTGCAGCAATGATTTTTATGTCATGTGCGTCAAAATCGGCAACAACAAAGGGTGATAAGGCTGTTCGTATGAATCCTGATGTTGTTTCGGGAAAACTTACAAACGGAATGTCTTATTATGTTCTTAAGAATAAAACACCAAAGAACCGTATTTCTTTACGCCTTGTTGTAAAAGTTGGTTCTATTGTTGAAGAAGAAAATCAGCTTGGTGTTGCTCATCTTATTGAGCACATGGCTTTTAACGGAACCGAGCATTTTGAAAAAAATTCACTTATTGATTATGCCGAATTAATTGGTATGGATTTTGGTGCAGAAGTAAACGCTTATACTTCTTTTGAAGAAACTGTTTATCAGCTTGAAGTTCCTGCAGATGATCCGGCTTTCCTTGAAACGGCTCTGTTGATTTTTAAAGACTGGGCTTCGGCTGTAACATTTGATCAGGAAGAACTTGATAAGGAACGAGGAGTTGTTACAGAAGAATGGCGAGGTCGCCTTGGTTTGAACGGACGCCTTGTAGATACAATTCTTCCTTTTGAGCTTGCAGATTCTGAATATATTGGACACCTTCCAATTGGAAGCATGGATGTAATTGCAAACATTACACGCGATGAAATAATTGAATTCTATAAAAAATGGTATCGTCCAGAAATTATGTCTGTTATTGTTACAGGTGATATAAATCCTGAAAAGGTTGAAGCACTTGTAAAAGACACAATGAGTGGAATTCCGGCTTCAAGTAAAAAAATTACACCTGTAAGAGGTTATGTTCCACAGCGTACAGAAAAAGATTTGATTGTTTTTGCTGATCCGGAAATGACATATACACAGGTTCAGCTTTTTGCAAAGGATGAAAACCACAAACCTCTTACTACAGAAGGTGATTTAAAGAGGTATTATTTATGGCATATTGTAAGCAGTGTTTTGAACATGCGTTTAAATGAAATTACAGCAAATCCACAGTCTCCGTGGCTTGCTGCTAATGCTATAAACTCTACAGAAACAAATACTACAAATTTCAAAGGAGCAATGTTTGTTCCAAAGGATGGTGGTTTCGAAGCTTCTCTCCAGCAGATGCTTGAAGAAATAGACAGACTTCTTCTTTTTGGAGTTACCGAATCTGAATTTAAACGCGAAAAAGATTCAATTCATTCTTCAGAGAAAAACTGGTATGCAAAACGCGACACAATCCGTTCTTCTGAACGCGCCGATTCTCTTGTAAATTATTGTGTTAATGGCGATGTGTTTGTTTCTGATGATGATTACATTCAGATGTCTGAAAGAGTTTTAAAATCAATTAAGATTGAAGATGTAAATAAATATGCTCACGACATTTTTGCAGGCCGTGGAAATATGTGTATGATTTTTACACCTTCATCAGTAGCACCAACACTTCCATCAAAAGAAGAAATCATTGGATTCTGGGAAAACTATAAGAGTGAATCTCTTGCAGAATATCAGGACAATATTGCAGAAGGTGAACTCATGGCTCGTCCAGAAAAGAGAGCCGATGTTGCTTCAAAAAGATACATTGAAGGTTTAGGTGTAACAGAATATATCCTTTCAAACGGAATTAGAATTCTTACAGCAAAATCTACTTCTGAAAAATCAAGAATCAACATGAATGCACTTAGTATGGGTGGTGCCTGTCTTGTAAGCGATGAAGAATGGATGTCTTGTTCACTTTCTCCAACTTATGCCATTTATTCTGGAATTGCCGGACTTGATGTAAATCAGGTTGAAAAATATCTTTCTAATAAAAATCTTGGTTTGAACGTAGTTGTTAATGAACATACAGAAGAAATTTATGGAAACACAAGTCCAGATTCGCTTGAATGTTTGCTTCAGCTTACTGTTTTACTCATGACTGAACCACAATTTACAGATCAGGGCTGGTATTATACTAATATGCTTGTTGAACAGCAGGCAAAAAATTATGGAGTTCAGCCTTCGGATTATTTCTATTCTGAAGTTATGAAATACATTTACAACGATTCTATTCGTTATATTCCAATCACTCCGGAAAAGGCCGCAATGCTTAATCGTGAAGATGCAGAAAGACTTTATAAAGAACGTTTCTGTAATCCTGCCGACTTTACATTCCTTTTCTACGGAGATTTTAACGAAAGAGAACTTGTAGATATGTGTCGTTATTACCTTGGTAACTTGAAGACTGATACAACAGTTAATGAAAAAGAAAAGGTAACATATGAACCATATGTAATTCCTGCTGGTGTTACAACAAAGACTTACAAAAAAGGTCAGGAAAATCAGGGACAGGTAGTTATTACTTTTGGTGGAATATTACCGGAACTGGAAAGTGCAGAACAGAACTTTAAAGAAACAGAAATTCTTAACCAGCTTCGTTCTTTGGTAGATATTAAGCTTCGTGAAATTATCCGTGAAGATAAGAGCGGCTCTTATGGTGTAAGTGTTTATAGTGCACTTTATGGAAAAAACAAGCGAACTTATGAATTTACTATTTACTTTGGTTGTGAACCTGCACGCGAAAAAGAACTTGCTAAAGAAGTTATAGATGTTCTTAATGATTTGAGAGAAAATCTTGTTGACCAGGTTTACATTGATAAGTTAAAGGAAACTTACCGCCGAAGTCTTGAATCAGCCAGACAGGATGCTGACTGGTGTATGAATTTAATTCAGGAAGCAGAAATCTTTAATGTAACTCCTGAAGACCCGGATCCATTGTTTGAAGAAATTACAAAATCTTTGACAACAGCAGAAAGCATGCGTGAAGCAGCAAGAAAATATCTTGATACAAGTAATTACTTCTGCGGATTCCTTGAACCGGAAAAATAATGGACTTATTAGTACTAGGCACTTTTTCAGTTTTATTAATTGCTCTGCTCGCGGCTATTCTTGTTATTAATGCATACAGGAAGGTTACCGAGCAGCACAAGAAAAAAGCTTCAAACATGCAGCCGGTAAAATGCCCTGTATGTCAGTCAGAACTTTTTGTGGGGGAGCAGCTTATTTCAAAGGTGTATCGCCCCATGAAAGTTCCTGACCAGCTTATGACAATTCAGGGTTGTCCGCACTGTTACCCTAAATGTGAACCTGGGGTAGCACGCGTTTGCCCTGTATGTCATAAAGCAATTGCACCGGACCAGGCTCTTACAGCAAGACTATTCAACAAAGCAGTTGGTAAGAAGCATGTGCATATTATAGGGTGCAGCAATTGCCATAAGCCGCGGGCTGATTAAAAGAAGTTTTTGTCATTGTCGGGCTTGACCCGACAACCTCTACTTATTAAAATTATACTATGAATATAATTGTTGTTGGCAGTGGTGGTCGTGAGCACACCATTTGCTGGAAGCTTGCTCAGAGTTCTTTGGTTGATAAAATTGTTGTTGTACCTGGAAACGGTGGAACTGCAAAAGAATCAAAATGCATTAATGTAAATCCTAAAGATTGTGATTATATTACAGAGGGTGAAAATCCTTGTGTTGCAATTGCTAAACACGAAAATTGCCGCATGGCTGTAATTGGACCAGAAGATCCTCTTGCCGAAGGAATTGCAGATGATTTCTGGAAGGCAGACATTCCTTGTGTTGGTCCAAAAAAGGCTGGTGCTCAGCTTGAAGCAAGTAAAGATCTTTCTAAAGCATTCATGAAAAAATATGGTGTTGCATGTCCTGCAAGCGAAACATTCGTTAACAAGGATGCAGCCATTGAATATATTAAAAAACACGGAGCTCCGATTGTTGTAAAGGCAGACGGATTAGCTGCAGGTAAAGGCGTTGTTGTTGCTGCTACTGTTGAACAGGCCATTAAGGCTGTAGAAGACATGATGGGTAACGGCAAGGTTGGAGATGCAGGTAAAAAGCTTGTAATGGAAGATTACCTTGAAGGTATAGAGATTTCTGTTCTGGCAGCTGTTTCTGTTACTCCGGAATCGGCACTGGCAGGGAACGCAACTATTGTTCCGTTCCTTCCTGCACGCGACCACAAGCGTCTTTTAGATGGAGCTAAGGGTCCTAATACCGGCGGTATGGGTGCTGTTTGTCCGCTTGATGATGTTACTCCAAAAATTATGGAGCAGTTTAATACAGATATTTTACAGCCAACACTCAACGGTCTTATTAAAGAAAAGTTTGATTACCGCGGATTTATTTTCTTTGGAGTAATGATTACAAAAACAGGTCCAAAGCTTCTGGAATATAATGTTCGTCTTGGAGACCCTGAAACACAGGCTGTACTTCCTCTTATGGATTTTGATTTTGCTTCAATGTGTACAGCAATTTTGAACGGAACTCTTAAAGATTTTGAATTTAAATGGAAGCCTGGTTACCAGGTTGCGCCAGTAGTTGTAAGCGGCGGTTACCCAGAAGCTTACAAAAAAGGCTGCGAAATTACATTCAATGAAATGCTTCTTAAGCAGAGTGGTGCAAAGGTATTTATTGCTGGTGCACAGACCGGCCGTAGAGGCGACAGCCGTAAGGACAATCTTCTTACAAGTGGCGGACGCGTTCTTGCCTGCAGTGCTTATGGAGCAACCTTTGAAGAAGCATGGAAGCATGCCTACGAAGGAATCTGTGGCGTTAAGTTTGAAAACAGCTTCTACAGAAAGGACATTGGACTTCCTGGAGCTGCTGAAAGCGGAAAGCTATAAGTACTTCAATAATTCTTTTCTAGCGTCGTCTAACCGTGCGTCTGAAAGGCCAAAGTCCATTTCTTTGTAATTCCAGGCGGCACGGCCAATTCCATTGCGGTTAAAAATATCAGCAACATAGTGATACCACTGAATTGTATCAGGAATATTTGTGCGGTCTATAACACCATATTCGCCGCAGTAAAGATATGTGTTTCTGGTATTTGCAATTTCTATTGCTTCGGCAAAAATCGTTTCAAAATATTTTTCATCAAGTGTGGCTGCGGGATCAAAGCCGTCAAAGACTGTTCCTTTCTGGCCGCAGTATTTTTCTGTAAGCTCTGTGTAAGTTTTATAATCAGAGTTCAATCTGAAGCGGAATGACGTGTCCATTTTTTCAATCCAGCCGGCACCCTGATGTGTAAAAAGCAGCGGGTCGTAGCAGTGGAAGTTGTAAACAATATTTTCATCATAAGGCGGATCAAGATCTTTTACAGAAGCAAGCGAATTGTTCCAGTAACTGCCCACAAGGATTTTTATAGTTGGAGCAATTGCACGTATTTTCTGTATGCAGTTTTTTGCAATTGCATTCCAGGTTTTGCAGTAAGACTGATCAGTTACTTCGTTTAAAAGTTCAAAGCAAAGCTCGTTCTGGCTGTCATCAAAATATGAAGCAAAACGTTTTGCAAGGCGTTCCCACAATAAATAAAATCTTTCCTGATATTGTGTGTTTTCAAAAAATCCTGTTTCTTTGTGGCCCGGGTCAAAGCTGAAGCCTGCTGTTTTATGTAAATCAAGAATTATATTAAGGTTATATTTTTTGCACCAGTCAAAGGCACGGGCAATGCGCTGGTAGCCTTCTTCTATAGGAGTGCCGTCTGCTGTTTCAATAAGGTTATAATCAATCGGCAGGCGAACATGGTCCAGGCCCCATTCGCTTATTGTTTTAATGTCGTTTTCTGTAATAAAAGTGTCAAATCTGTTCTGCGAATAATCACACTGGCTGAACCATCCGCCAAGATTTACTCCATGCATAAATCCATTAAATCTTTTCATAAACTACCTTTTTCAAATTGCAAAACAGATTTTATTAAGTCGCAATGAGTTTCAAGAGCGCGATCAAGTTCTTCCTGAGCCTGATCATATTCATCAACTATATCAATATCAACAATTGTAAAATCATCACCTGTTATATAATAATTATATGTACCAATGTAAATAGCAAAAGCGTTGTCTGCAATCTCTAAATCAAAAGGAAATGGTAAAGGTAAATCAATTGATGCTTTTATAGAACTGTAAAAGTTCATGGAAAAACCATCGCGGAATTGAAGAATCTTTTCACCCTTTTTTGGAATGTTGTATTGGACAATAAAAAAATCACCAATAGGATATTCTATCTGATTTTCTTTTGTGAATCTGGTTTTGTCTGTCCACCAGGTTTCATTTGGATCTGAAATGTAAGGAACAATATAAGTATCCGGACTTTCAATCAGAGTTTCAGGAATATTACGGGTGTTATAAATAAATTCACGGTCTTCATCGTAAATAACATTTACTTTTCCAACAACAATAATTTTATTTGAATCAAATTTAAGCTTTGACTCTTCTGCAAAAGAATTAAAACCAACTGTAAAAAATAGAAGTCCTGTAATTAAAAATCGTGTAAGCTTTTTCATTATTTTAATTCCTCCATACGAGCTTTAATAACAGCTTCCCATTCTGTTCCCTTATATAACTTCAACGCCTGTTTAAGACAATAAAGCTCACGTTTTTCTGGGGTAGCAGAACCTTTGAAGGTACCTGGTTCAGCTGGAGTAGGCTTTCCGTTATTGTAAGAATCCTGTCCGCTGAAATATCCAAAATAATAAATACCAGGTTCATCGGGAATTTCAATATCAAAGTCTATATTCTGCATGGAATATTGTTCAGTCCAATACTCATGTGTTTTACCGTTTGTATAAGAGCCCGAAACATAGGCAAGTCTATATTTTGAACCAGGTTCAACAGGGGCCGAAATTACAAAAGGTCCGTCTATAGTCAAATAATCCGGAGCATAAGCGGAATTACATTGAGACCATGACATTGCAGTATTGTTTGCATAATAACCAATGAAAATTACGGAATTATCAGGTGTTCCTGTTTTTGCTCTTTTCTGGTAATCAAAATTCTGAAGACCTTTTGAAGAGGCACAACTTGTTAACAGGAACAAAATTATTCCGGCAGTTAAAAGAGAAACTTTTTTCATCCTAAACTCCTTTATAGGGGTATATGAAATTTATACTTTAAATAAGTCTACATCGTCACTGATTTTCTGAATGGCAGAACGTAGCTTTGTAGAAATTGCACGAAGGTTTTGAGTACTTTCATTTACGTAATGTGTTCCTTCGTTGATATCAGAAACTGCTGAGCTGATGCTATCCATACTTGTGCGAAGTTCAGAAACATCGCCCTTAATGCTTTCACCGCCACGAGTCATTTCGGAACCGGCATCGCGAACTTTTCCTGTACTGTCGTTCATTGCCTGAAGAGCTTCAAGAATCTGCTGTGAACCAGACTGCTGCTCTTCCATAGCACCACGAATCTGAGTAATAAGTTCAGAAGTAAGATTAATGCGTTCAGAAACAGACTGGAAAGATTTTTCTGATTCAGAAGAAGCAGATACAACCTGTTCAATGCCGCTCTGGATTTTAGAAAGCTCTTCACCGATTTTGTTAGACTGTTCGGCAGAAGTTTCGGCAAGCTTACGGATTTCGTCTGCTACTACAGAGAATCCTTTACCTGCATCGCCGGCATGTGCAGCTTCGATTGCGGCGTTCATAGCAAGAAGGTTTGTCTGTTCTGCAATATTCTGAATTGTGGTGTTGGCGTCTCCCATGGAAACAGACTGCTCAGAAATTTTCTGGATGAGTCCGTTTACAGAAGAGTTCTTTTCAATTCCGTTTTTAGTATCAAGCTCAAGAACTGTAAATTCTTCGACCATCTTAATAACCGATTTATCTACAGAGTTAATGTTTCCAATCATTTCTTCTACAGCGGCCGAAGCCTGAACTACAGAAGATGCCTGTCCCTGAATCATGTTATCGAGGTATTCAATGTTCTGAGAAATTTCGGAAATTGCTGTTGTAGAGTTTTCTACTACAGAAGACTGATTTTCAACCTGATTATTTACAAGACCAATGTTTCCAGACATTTGTGTAATTGTTGAAGTAGTGTTATCAATTTCATTTGCAAGAACATCACCGGCATCTTTAAGTTCAGTTTCTGACTGTTTGATGTTTGACATAATCTGGTGGAACTTTTCAAGGAACATGTTTACACCATATACAAGCTCACCAATTTCGTCGCGCTTTTGAACTGTAAGGCGAACAGTTAAATCTGCGTCTCCTGTAGAAAGGCCCTGAATGAGCACGTTGATTTTCTTAAGACGTGAAAGAACTCTGTTCAAAGCAAGAATGATGAAAACTGTAAGAAGAATAGCTACGACAATTCCAACAATGATTACAACCTTTTGTGTTTTTAAAGTTGCTGTATGAACTTCGCTTAAAGAAACAATGTAACCGATTGAGTAGCCTGTGTCGGCAACAGGAGCAACAAAGGCAACACAACGCTCTCCGTCAAGTTCTAGCTCTGCGTATTTATCTTTGCCTGTTCCTGAATAAACAAGATTTGCAACTTCAGGAATTACTTCTATCTGCTGAAGTACATAATCCGGATTTCTGTGAGCTACAATCTGACCGTTTTTATCTACAAGAAGGAAGTATCCTGTTTCACCAATCTTAAACTGTTCAACTTCCTGTTTAAGTGCATTAATACCAAGCATACCAATAAAGAATCCAAAGGTTTTTCCCTGGGCGTTTTTTGCAGCGCGTGCAATTGGCATTACATACTGACCAGAAGTTTTTGAAAGAACGACATTACCAACAAAAATATTTTTGCCTTCGTTCATCATGGCTTTGTAGTAGTCGCGTTCTACAAGAGCACCTTTACCACCAACAAGACCTGTATCACGGAAAGAGGTACCTTCTTTGTCGCAGAAGAACATATAGTCGTAATCAGGATTTCTAAGGTTCTGATGATTATGAAGCCATTCAATTACCTGTTCATCATCACCGGTGGTTATAACGTCGGCATTTGAATAAACCTTAAGATCGTTTGTATAGACTTCAATCCATTTATTAATTTCGTCGGCTCGTCCATTAACAATTTCGTGAGCCATTTCGTAATAAGAATCTGTTGTCTGTGATTTTATTACCTTTGAAGTAATAACCAGAAGGATTGAAAAAAGAAAAAGGACAGCAACTAAAAGCAGTAATCCTAATTTTCTTCCAATGCTTGATTTTCTAAGAACTGTTGTTTCTGTGTTTTCCATTCTTATATTATACACCAGAATTTCGTTTACTGATAGAAATTCCATCGCCAAAAGCATAAAAATTCGTTGAAAATTCGGTGTTTTTAGTAAGAAATTCAATATACTTGCGGATTTTTTTAACAAGTTTGATTGTGCTGTAGTTGTGGGTGAGTGTAAGGTCTTCTACCATGCCATGGAACGAAAGATTGTCGCTTATGAAAACTCCGTCTGGTGTAAGGTTTGCCTTATATTTTTCAAAAAAGTTTATATATTGACCTTTTGCTGCGTCTATAAAAATCATATCAAAGGTGTCGTCAAGTTCAAGCTGGAGCGCGTCTGCATTTATAGCCTTTATTCGTTTGTCAAAGCCGTTGTCGTGAATATTCTGGAGAGCCCTTATATGGCGGTCTATATCAAGTTCTATTGTAGTAACTGTGATGTCTGGAGCAACGCCTGCAAATTCAATTGCCGAAAAGCCTATGGCAGTTCCAATTTCGAGGATTTTTTTTATGTTATGCTCTTTTATGTAGCTGCAGATAAAATCAATTCCGCCGTCGCGCATGATTGGAATGGAATTTTTTGCTGCGTAAAGCTTGATGTCGTCAATATCGTTCATAGACCCTGCAAATTGTAGCACAAAAAAGTTCCTTGAGAAAGGTACATATTGGATGTATAATTACAGTATGGTTTTAAAAATCGTTTATCTTGTAGCTACTTTTATTTCGCTGTTTGAGCTTATTCTTTTTTACGAGACATCGGCCCGAAACCTGAATAAAAATTTTCTTCTTCTTTATGTAACAACTCTTATTTCTAACTTAGGATATTCACTTTTAGTTTTTACAACAACTCTGGAAGCTGCTCTTATTGGCAACGTTTTTTCATATTTTGGAAGTATCTGTGCAATTTTCTTTATGTTCTATGTAATTATAGAAATGTGTGGAAAAAAGATGCCAATGGCTCTGGGTTTTGCGCTTTTTGGATATTCAATTGCCGTAACAATAATGGTGGCAACAACAAATATAAATCATTTCTTTTACAAAGAGGTTGAGCTTGCAACCCTTAATGGTCTTACAATTATCAAGAGTGTAAATGGACCTGGAATGTTTATATACCTTGCATATCTTGCCATTATAAATGTGTCTGCAATTGTAATTATCTTTGTTACTCTTTTGCAAAAAACAAAGGCTTCTAAAAGAGTTCTGCTTCCACTGCTTATTATGATTCTTTCGGGAACGCTTGCTTATGTTGTTCCTCTTTTGCTTGGACACAAACTCAATCTTATGCCTTTTATGTACATTACGTTCCAGACATACTTTTTGTTCTTTGCATTTAAAGTAAACACTTATGATATTGTCGGGAACCTGATGAATGTTTATAAACAGCGCGGTGGCTATGGTTATATTGCGTTTGACCATAAAAAGCGTCTGCTTGGATATGATGATTTTGCTACAGATCTTTTTCCAGAGTTAAAGAAATTGCGTCTTGATTCTATGATTCCTGACAGTTTTGCAAACATTACAACAAAGCTTCATTACGACGACGAAAACTGGAACTGGAACGAAAACAGTAACAAGGATTTTAAAATCTTTAATGATGACAAAGGAATTATCTGTACAATTCATTTGATGACTGCAAGAATGAAGCAGACAGGTTATTTGCTTGAGCTTCGTGATGATACCGAGCAGCAGAACTACATAAAATCTATAAGCGATTTTAACAAACAGCTTTCGCGGATGGTTCGTGAAAAAACAACTCAGGTTACAAGCATGCAGGAATCTATTATCCGCGGTATGGCTATTATGGTTGAAAGTCGCGACAACTCTACAGGCGGCCATATTTCGCGCACAAGTGACAGCATAAGGATTTTTGCAAGGGAGCTGCTTAAACACAAGGATGCGCTTCCTGAAATTTCTGAAGAATTCTGCGAACTGCTTGTAAAAGCTGCACCTATGCACGACCTTGGAAAAATTGCGGTTGATGATTCTATTTTGCGTAAACCTGGTCAGTTTACTCCCGAAGAATATGAGCAGATGAAGACCCATGCCGAAAAGGGAGCAATTATTGTAAAAGAAGTTTTGCGGGAATCTACAGATAAAGATTTTGAACGCATAGCTGTAAACGTTGCACATTACCATCACGAAAAGTGGAACGGAGAAGGGTACCCTGAACATTTACGGGGCGAAGAGATTCCTTTAGAAGCACGCATAATGGCACTTGCCGATGTTTTTGATGCTCTTGTTTCGCAGCGCTGCTATAAAAATGCCATGAGTCTTGATGACGCTTTTGAGCTTATTAAAAAGGATTTAGGAAAACATTTTGATCCAATAATCGGTAAGCTCTTTATTATGTGCCGTGAGCAGATCGAAGAGTACTACAAACCTATGCTTCAGGGCCAATAATTGAAAATATTCCATTAAAACATTAAAATACAGATATATTCTAACAGGGGCCCTTCGAGAGCCTCAGGGACCCCAAAGGAGTGGACCTCATTATGACGAATGTACCTGAACTATTTGGAAGTCTTGTATTTAACCAGACAGTTATGAAGGAAATGCTGCCGCCTAAAACTTTCACGGCGCTTAAGCATACAATGGAAGAGGGAACTCCGCTCGATTTAGATGCAGCTAATCAGATTGCCGAGGCTATGAAAAACTGGGCAATTTCAAAAGGCGCAACACACTATTCACACTGGTTCCAGCCACTCACAGGCGTTACTGCCGAAAAACACGACTCATTCTTAGTTCCTGCAGATGAAGGAAAAATCCTCATGAGCTTCAGCGGAAAGGAATTGATTAAGGGTGAACCAGATGCTTCAAGCTTCCCTAATGGTGGAAAACGCTCTACCTTTGAAGCACGCGGTTATACAGTCTGGGATCCAACTTCTTATCCTTTTGTAAAAGATCATACTCTTTGTATTCCAACAGCTTTCTGTTCTTATAACGGCGAGGCTCTTGATAAAAAAACACCGCTTCTTCGTTCAATGGAAGCAATCAACGAACAGAGTCTTCGCGTGCTCAAGTTGTTTGGTAAAAAGGCAAAGCATGTTACAACAACAATGGGCCCTGAACAGGAATATTTTTTAATTGACGAAAAGCTCTATCAGAAGCGCAAGGACCTTAAGATGTGCGGTCGAACTTTGTTTGGTGCCCGCCCGGTAAAAGGTCAGGAAATGGATGACCAGTATTTTGCTGCAATCAAGCCGCGCGTTATTGAATACATGGAAGACTTGAATGAAGAGCTTTGGAAGCTTGGTATTTATGCAAAGACCGAGCACAACGAAGTTGCTCCAGCTCAACACGAAATGGCTCCAATTTTTACAACAAGTAATCTTGCAGCAGACCAGAACCAGCTTACAATGGAAATTATGAAAAAGGTTGCACGCCGTCACGGTTTGCTCTGCCTGCTCCACGAAAAGCCTTTTGAAGGTGTAAACGGAAGCGGTAAGCACAACAACTGGTCAATTGCAACAGAAAGTGGCGAAAACCTTTTTGCTCCTGGAAAAACTCCTCGCGACAACGCACAGTTCCTTTTGTTCTTAACTGCAGTTATCAAGGCAGTAGATGAAAATCAGGATTTGCTGCGCTACAGTGTTGCAAGTGCCGGAAACGATCACCGACTTGGTGCAAACGAAGCGCCTCCTGCAATTATGTCTATTTTTGTAGGCGACGAGCTTCAGGCAATTTTAGAAGCAATTAAGAGCGGCAAGGCCTATGATGGAAAGACTCGCGGTAAGATGACAATCGGGGTAGATGTACTTCCACCAATTCCAAAGGATTCAACAGACCGCAACAGAACTTCTCCGTTTGCATTTACAGGAAACCGTTTTGAATTCCGTTCTGTAGGAAGCGCACTTTCTATTAGCGGACCAAATACAATTTTAAATGCAATTCTTGCAAATTCTTTGTGCGACTTTGCAGACGAGCTTGAAAAATCAAAAGATTTTGACACCGATTTGCAGAAGCTTATTAAACGCGAAATCACAGCTCACTGGCGTATTCTGTTCAACGGCAACGGTTACGGCAAAGAATGGATTGAAGAAGCAGAAAAGCGTGGTCTTAAAAACTACCGCACAACTCCAAAAGCAATTGAACACTATACAGACGAAAAAAATGTGAAGCTCTTTACACGCATGGGCATTTACACTCCAGAAGAAATGAAGAGCCACTACGACATCAAGCTTGAAAAATACTGTCAGGTTATAAATATTGAAGTAAACACAATGCTCGAAATGGTCCAGAAAGATATTATTCCTGCTGCGTTTAAGTATATGAATGTTCTTGCAGATACAGAGTTTAAGATGCAGAGGGTATTCAGCCTTTGTGATGCAGGTCTTAAGCTTATGGGCAGATTGAACACACTCATAAACGATCTTTCAAACAAGGCCAACAAGCTTTCTGTAGAGCACGAAAAAACTAACAAAATAGAAGATTTAATGAAGCGAGCACATTCTTACGCCAAGGTAATTTTACCGGCTATGGAAGCCGTGCGTTCAGTTGCAGATCAAATCGAACCGCTCCTTGGCGAAGAATATAAGCCTTTCCCAAGCTACGAAGATTTGCTTTACAGCGTTCAGTAAATTAAGAGGCCTCTTTATTTCTTCAGAGCTTCGAGTTTCTTTTTGAGAGAGTCTGTGACGGTGTCGCCGTAAAGGACTTCGTCAAAAACCCAGGCTTCAAGCTCCGGCTTATAATAAATTGTAAGATAGTCCTTGTTGATAAAATCACGCTGCTTCCAGATATCAGAAAGAATTGTGTCTGCAGGTAAAAAATCATTATTGTATCTTACAAAAAGAGGAAGCCCTTTTATTGTAATGCCCGGCTTTATCTGAAGTTTATGTCCGTCTGGGCCTGTTGCAACTAATGAAGAGCCAGATTCTATTGAAATAGATTCGTTTATCTTTGTTCCCCAATAATCAGGACAGGCTTGAGCAACAACCTTTGATTTATTCTTTATGATCAAAGAACGGCATTCTTTTTCTAACTTCTGTGTAACAGATTTTGTGAATACCATGTCGTATTCATCAAACAAGTCTTCATTGAAGGGATTTACAAAGCGGACTTCATTTATAGAAACCCAGCCTTTTAAACTTGTGCTGTAACAAAATTCAATAATGCTTACCCAGTCAATCAGTTCTTTATTATTGCTTTTCCACACTTCATCAAGAGTCATTGGAAATTTGCGGGTAAACACAAGGTTATCAGAAACGCGAACCTTGTAGTATAAATCAATTCCTTCTACATGAGTTCCTTTTCCAAAAACCAGATAGCCTTGACTATCTCTTGGACCAATAAGGGAAGCTCCTTTTTCTACAATAATGCTTCCGGTTACAATTGCGTCTGTCATTATAAAGGTGGCGCCGTTTGTAACACGCAAAGTTTTTCCTGCAGAAACGGTGTTAAACTCGGTGGTAACCCTAAAGTCCTTGTTATAGGTTCCGCTTAATTCTACAGCAGACAGCGCTGACATACTGGCAAAGAGAATAAATAATGTAAGAAAGAATTTGTTTTTCATACTAATGATTATACCATGACTAGTAAAAAATGGGAAATTTTTTGATTCCAAAAAAAAACCGCCCTTCGCAGGAAGGACGGTTTACAAAACCTTGTCATTGTCGGGCTTGACCCGACAATCTATTTAGCGCCAAGGGTTCTCTGTTGGATAGCGAACTCCAGCTGGCTGGTTGTAGCCGATTTCGTCTACTGGAACTCCGATGTACTTGAATACTTCGTAGAGCTGCTTTCCAAAGTGACCGAATGCAACGGCACCGTGGTGTGGGAAGTTCTTTTCGATGAGTACGTGGCGGTAGAAGCGGCCCATTTCTGGAATAGCGAAAATACCAATACCACCGAATGAACGTGTTGCAACTGGAAGAACTTCACCCTGTGCAATGTAAGCGCGGAGCTGTGCATCTGCAGTTGACTGGAGACGGAAGAATGTGATATCTCCTGGAGCGATATCTCCTTCCAAAGTTCCGTTTGTAACTTCG
>JAFZLJ010000137.1 GCA_017551545.1 Treponema sp.
GAAAAACATAGAGCGAGGATAAAAAGTATGTGTCTTACAGAATTTGATGAAGAAGAATTCAAAAGAGTTTGCCACAATGATGGATATATTGATGGCCGTGCTGAAAAAGCCATTGAAGCCGCAAAGAATTTGCTTCGAATGGGACTTGGAACTCATGAACAGATTGCGCAAGCCCAGGAACTTCCTTTAGAGAAAGTCCAGGAACTTGCAGAAGAAGTTGTTGCGGAAAAAACAACAAAATAAACTCAATCTAAAAAAATCAATCAAATTATAGCAAACATCTCTGTCATTGCGAGCGAAGCGTGGCAATCCACATTATAACAATTTTTTTTCACTTTTTTCAAAATTCTTTCCAAAAAACTTCCTCTTTTAACATTTTTAAACAAATACTATATAGGGAAAAAATCATTCCTCGCCCGGGCGGTATGTCTAATTCCGCAAAGCCTTTACAGAACTTTATACAATGATGTAAGCATGGTAATAAATGGTAAAATCATTGTTTTTGTCGAGCATCAAAGTACAATAAATAATAATATGCCATTGCGTTTTTTAGAATATTTTGTTCATATCTTATATGGAATCATTCCCGTAAGGGCAAGATATTGGAAGAAACTCTATAAAATTCCAACGCCAGAATTTTATGTTCTTTATAATGGTTCTGCACCATTTCCCAGAGAAGTTGAACTTAAGCTTTCTGATGCGTTTATAATCGAACAGGAAAATCCATTGTGTGAACTCAAAGTAAAAGTTGTGAATATTGGGGGTGAAACAGGCTTAAAGTTGCCGATTGTACAAAAGTGTGATATTCTTAAAGAATACTGCGAGTTTATAGAAACAGTATTCAGAAAAGAAGCACTACTTAAATCTAATTGTACAAAAGAAGAAGCTTGTGGAGCATTGGAAGAAGCCATTAAGGAATGTATTGGAAAAGGCATACTTAAAGACTATCTTACAAGGAAGAGTACGGAGGTAATAAATATGTTTTTTGGTGAATACAGTTATGAAGAAGATGTAGCAGCTCAACGCGAAGAAGCCATGGCAGAAGGTATAGAAAAAGGTATTGAAAAAGGGGCCAAAAAAACAGCTCTAAACATGCTGAATAAGGAATATCCTGTTAAGGATATTGTAGAACTTACAGGCCTTACAGAAGAAAAAATTCTGGAACTGAAAAACAAAATAGAAAAAAAATAATCTGACATTTCTCCGCCATTTCACAGTTTAACTGGGGAATGGCGGAAGAAGTTGCTGCGGAAAAAGAAACGAAAGAAAAAGAATAAAAAATTTAAAAATTATTACGAGGAAGTTCTACGCTGCACTATAGTCTCAGAATAAGTTCCATCCATATTATAGAATCGTAAACTTATCTGATAATTCATTCCTTTCACCAAATCTTCGAATGTATAACTAGTTGGTTGTTCACTATCTGTAGTTTTAAACATTAAAACAGGTATATAATCTCCACCAATACTAATATAAAGGATTGCTTTATAATAATTTCCAGTTGGAAGCTTCCAGTTTGTGGTAATTGTATAATTACTTGAATTCCAATTTGTAAATTCTGGTGTTTCTGGTTTTGTATAGAAAGTAGTAATTTCTTCACCACTTGAATATTGCCAAAAATTATCACTTATTTTTATTTTTGTTTTTACTCTAAGTTCATATTGTGTTCCTGTTTGCAATCCATTCAATTCACAACTGTTTGGCACTGAAGTAGAATGATTAACGCTAACTAACTTCCATGAATTATTATTACTTACCCTATAATACACATCATAACTATAATTGTCATTTGCACTGGCAGGTTCCACAAATGTTACTATTCCATTACTTGATGAATAATTTACAGAAGTAACCACAGGTGCATAATTGCTAGTTCGTGTCCTGAAATTTTTGTTTTTTCGGGGTTCATCTTTTAAACCAAATATATGAGGAATTACATCGTAATAATATGTTGTATTGGAAGATAAACCATCAATGTATAAAGATGTAACTGTTTTATCCACATTTGTTATGGTTATAACAGGTTCAGTCGCTATAGATAAATTATAAAAATATATATTATAACAATCACAACTAGAAACCGAATTCCATGATAGTTTTACTCCATCTTCACTGATATCTGAATGAGAAAGATTTGTAATCTGATCTGGTATTTTTATAAACGCAACAGCATAAAGCTCTGAAGTTGAAGATGTTCCTGAAGTAAATTTTATATCATAACATTTGCCTTTCGAAAGACCTGGTATTGTTATTTTATTGTTAGAACCAGAATAAGAAACACTAGACCAACTATTTTCTCCAGCTTCACTGTATTGAATATAAAAACTGTTCGAGGGACTTGAATTGCCATTATCACTAGATGAAGCCCAAGTCCATTGAAGGGAAACAGATGCTGAAGAATCAAATAAATAACAAGAATAGTTAAAATTTTTAAGATAATATAAATAGTATTTCGAGTTAATTTGTTTTACATAAGGTTTTGTAATTGCATATATTGGGGAATTATACTTTTTATCTCCTGCATTGTTAGTATAATTGCATTGCAAATAGTATATATTACTATCACTAATAGTTAATCCATTGGGACTCATATAACTATTAATAGATTCATAAGAATTTCCATATTTCCAACAATAAGAACTATAAGATGGAGAAATAGTATAAGTATACGAAGTTGGTTCTGTTGAATATGAACTGAACCCTTTATTTTTTATAGAAATGTCTGTACATAAGATGTCTTCCGTTATAAAATTAAATCTTACAAGTTTTGAATTACCATTAGTTGATCTTCCAGTTATGTGTGAATAACACAAAATTGTTGCATAATAACTAGTATTAACTTGCACATTTCTATACAAATAAGAAGTCTGACCCTTTGGTACTTTTACATCATTCGTAATACTATGGACATAATCTTCGAATTGAACAATATAATAATCAAAAATACCTTCAGGTTCATCCCAACTCAGCAAAAAACCACTATTACAATTAGTTACGGAAAAATCTGAAACAGAAGGGGTTATGTTTGTCCAAAAATCATCATCTTCTATAAATAATGAATCACTTTCATATATGGTTCCATCAGTATCTTCATAATATGTTTGTAATTCACAATAATAATGAGAATCAGAGTCTAGATTTACTTTGAGAGTATACCTACTGTCGTCATAAGGCATACTCTCAAATGATCTATATTCTGTAATTGGCTCTCCAAGCTCCTCTCCCGCATATTTCCTGTAAGTAATCTTTACACCCGTACCTTTTGTATATTCATATATTTTATATGATTTTGAAACTTGACCATTTGAATCAATATCAAAAGTTTTTGAAGATATTAAGATTTTTCCAGGAGGTGTAATCAGTGGATCAAAAACTGTTCTTGAAATATTTGTATAACTTTCATTGTAATTGTCATAATCTTCTTCACTAATGGATTCATTATTCTTACTATCAATAGATATATTGAATTTGAATAAGTTATTTGGAGGTCTGATATAAAAGATTTTGTCTGTATCCGGATTATGAACTTCTTCTTTAGGTCCAACTTGTATTTGATTACCAGAAATATATGTATATTTATATGTAATCAAAGTTTGATCGGCATTAACAGGTTTACGAGGTGTTGGTATCTTAACACAACATGCTTTTTGATTAAATACTGGTGCCGATTCTGTTTTACTGTAAGGTTCCGGCGAAGTGTTCTTCTTAAAAATATAACTGGTTGTATTTCCTGCTTCATCGTAGAATTCTGCTTTTAATTCATAGGTTGTTGCATAAGGTAAATTAGAAATTGTTGTAGTTTGCTCAGTTGAATCAGAAGAAAGGTTAACATAATCAGTAACGTCAGACCAATCCTTCCAATCTGGATCTGTAGTTGGCTTGGCAGGTCTGTAGTAGAGTTTACCACCATTATAATCATTTGCAGAACACTGGTATTTAAAATTAATTGATGTTTTGTCAGTAGCTGCAATTTCAGGACATGACAATTCTGTAGTAGGAAAATTTGTAACATTTTTTTCAATAGGAACTGTATCAACTTTTATATAATATGGCCCGTATTCATTTGAAGCGTAGTTATCTGAATTATCGCGGAACCTTATTTTAAACCGATATTCATCTTCACCATCTGGAATATCAGTTGAACTTAGTGCATAATAATAATTATCTCCACAAGAAGCATAAGCACCCTGTACGCGTTCATAATAAATTGGAATTGTTTTGATTTTATTATTGTCGGTTATGTCACCGGTTATGCGATATAAATCCAAATCAAACGAAGAAGCTGGACAACTTCCAAAATCTTCTACATCAACTTTAATTTTTAACAGTCTTTCATTGTTCATTATTGTTTTAGAGTTGGATGATGTTGATATTATTTTTGGATCTTGATTTCGTACAATCTTAATATCAAAATTCCTAGCAGTAGGTTTTGCTGTATCTGTATTTCCATTAACCCAGTACGGCCATTTTTTAGATTCACGCAGGCTTACAGGTTTATCATACATTCCTGAACAGCAATAAAAATTCTTATCAATACTTACTAACAGATTTGTGTTTACAGGTATGTTTGGAGTATTGTTTGTTTTTTTAACAGAAATAGCCAGGCTTGTATGTTCACGGTCTTCGAATTGAGGATCTTCAAAATACTTAAGGAGGTTTGTTTTATTTGAATCGTTTGAAACAATTTCTATGTTTTTAAATACTATAGTGTCATCATTTCCAGTTTTATAACCGTAATATTTATGTTCTTCAAATTCTGTTCCACCTTCCGGTAAGAAATTTGAAATAGTAAGGCTTTTTTCTGCACATAATTTATCGAAATCATCTTTTGTATAAAAAATTGATTCAAGAGCCATAGGGCGATCAAACATAACTTCAATTCTTGAATCTCTATTTACACCTTCTGGTTCACGCTTTGGACTCCAGGAAATAATCTGTGGTCGTTCTGCAAGCTCAGGCACAAGACATAGCTTCATTCCGGCTGCAGGTGCTCTTACAAAGGTACACTTAGTCTCGGAACTTGTTACTGTTTCAAGTTCAAAATATTCACCGTTAACATATTCCTGATTGTTATGATTTTTATCAATTATCTTCCAGTATAAAAATTCATAAGCACTGTCAGGATCATAGTTTATTGTAAATGAATCAGAAACCTTTTTTTGAGTTTCGCCACCGGCAGGAGACTTTATAACACCATTACCTTCACTGTCGTCTACAAGAATAGTATAAAAAGGAGCGTTCGCATAAGAAATAGAATCTGAAATCTGGCTGCTCGTTTCTTTTGCATTTATAAAACCTTCGCAGGAAGTAAATAAAACTGCGGCGCAAAAAAGAATAGCGGTTAAAATAATGTTTTTCATGTAGTGCTCCTTAAAATATTATCCTATGGTGTTTAGTCTTGTATTTTTGCAAAATATGGCCATATTTCTGATTTACTCAGTGTTATAGATTTATTTAACGGCTCGTATTTAGTTGAAAACTTTTTATCTATAGTAACTCGTACACTAGTTCCATCTGGAAGTGCTGTTTTTACTGCAATTGTTAATTCGTTTCGTGCTTCATTAAATGCAGGTGCATTAAAGTATTGCAGAAGATTTGTATTGGTTGAATTCATTTCTTCTATTTTGATATTTTTGAATACTATTGAGGCATTGTTGTTTCCAATTTTATAACCATATTTCCTGTAGTCCGGATTTTGTTGTGTTCCAATATTTACCGACAGGAATGCAAGGCCTTCTTTTTGATTTAATTCATCAATTTCATCTTGTGTATAATAAATTGAATCTAAAGACATTGACTTGTCAAAGTTTACTACAATTGATGTATTTGGAGGGACTCCTTTAGGATTCTTTTCTGGATAGGTTGAACCAACAGAAGGACGTTCAATTACAACCGGAGTAAGACAAAGTTGCATGCCTGGTTCGGGTGTTTTTATAAAAGTACATTCAGTTTCTTGATTATACAAGGAAGCTAACTGAAGATATTGACCGTTGTTAAGCTCCTGTTCTCCGTCAGTTATTGTCCAATATAAAAAATCGTAATCGTCAGTTGTTTTAAATTTTAGCGGGAAGGTATCGGTTACTTTTTGAAAAGTTTCACCGCCGGTTGGAGTATTTACAATACCAGTTTTTCCGGAATATTCTACTTTGATTTTGTAAGAAGGCGCATCTGAATATTCAAGTTTGTTTTTTATCTGTTCCCGCGTGCCGCCGTCGTCCATAAAGCCGTCACAGGCGCTGAACAAAAATACTATACATAAAAGCGCCCCCCCAGTATAGGTAAATACCAAAGTCTGGTGCGTGAGGCTTTTCTTGAAAGTCGGTCTGTCATGCTCATCTCCTGCGCAAGGCCACAACAAAGTTTTCTATATATATAGTATCAAAATATTTTACCACAGGATGCAGGATTTGTCATTTGTTTTTTGTGATTTGCAAATTTTTATTGTTTTTTGTGATTTGCAAATTTTTATTTTTTTAAAGAAATTTCTGAAAAAACTTCCTCTTTTAACATTTTTTTTCAATATTAAGGTAGGGGGAATTTTATTTTCTAAGGAGTTACTATGTCAACAAAAATTAAACCATCGGGTTTCACAAACGAAACCTATGACCGGCTGTTCAAGGCCATTTTCGGGCGGGAAAACCAGCAGAGCAAACAGTGGCGTCTGGAGCTGTATAATGCGCTCAGGGGAACAAATTATAAAGATCCGGATGCACTGGAAATCAACACTATTGAGAATGTCATATATCTTACAATGCGGAATGATATTTCGTTTTTGGTTGATTCTCAAATGACACTTTTTGAACAGCAATCAACATATAATCCAAATATGCCGCTACGTGGTTTTATGTATTTTTCTCAGTTGTATCAGATGCATCTAACTAAAACAGGAAGATCACTACATCATTCTACTCTAGTGAAAATTCCTTACCCGAAATTTATAGTTTTCTATAACGGGAATAAAGAGACTCCAGACCGGGAATACCTTAGATTATCAGATGCATTTGAAAATAAAGAAAAGGACGGAGATTTTGAATGGACAGCAGAATTAATTAATATTAACACAAATCACAACAAAACACTTCAAAAAAACTGCAAACCGTTGTATCATTATGTTAAATATGTTGCCAGAATAAAGCGCAATAAGAAAAAGGGATTACAACCCCAGGATGCAATATCTGAAGCCGTAGATTGGGCAATTAAGAAAAAACTACTTAATGGATTTTTCAAACTTCAGAAACAGGAGGTTTTAGCCATGAGTCTTACAGAATTTAATGCAGAAGAAGTTACACAAGAGTTTATAGAAGAAGGACGTGAAATGGGCCGTGATGAAAAAGCTCTTGAGGCTGCAGAAAATCTTTTAAAACTAAACAAACTTACAGAAGAAGAAATTGCACAGACAATAGGATTGCCCCTTGAACAGGTTTTAAAGATTAAAGAACGAATAATAGTCTTGGCATAGATTTTAAACCCCATACACTTCGCTGCAGATTTGCTGGAGCATGGGTTTGTCGTGGCTTATTATGAGGGCGGATTTTTTTTGCATGAAAAGCATTTCTTTTATGAGCGACTGAATGTTCTGGGCGTTTTCTTCATCCTGCGAGGCGAAGGGTTCGTCAAGAAGGAGGAGCCCTTCGCTACCTGTTGTTGCCCCTAAATAGGCGAAGGCTCGGGCCAGGTTTACGCGCTGTTGTTCACCGCCGCTTAAGTTGTTTGGAAGCGCGTTGGCTTTATTTGAAAGCTTAAAACGTTCAAGCCATATTCGCGAGGCAGAAATTGCGCGTTCTGGTTCTAGTATATTTTCGAGCGGGAGCATTACATTTTTTAAGGCACTCAGGCCGGGAATAAGACGCGGCTCCTGAAACACATAGGCAATTTTAAGGTCCGGGGCTTTAACAAGTTCTCCGGTTATTGTATATTCCTTCTGGGGTAAAAGGCCTGCAATATAATTAAACAGTGTTGTTTTACCGGTTCCTGTTGGGGCCGAAATTCCTTTACACTCGCCTGCTTTTAATTCAAGATTAAAGTTTTTTATAAGCCGGAGCTGGTCAGTTTCAATACTTAGATTTTTTATTGAAAGAAGGCTTTTTGAATTACTCATATTTGCCTCCCAGATTTTTTAAAAGGATTTTTACTGCAAGCATAAACAACTGTTCGAGCAAAAAACTTACAACAACAAGCAGAATTGCAACAGCCATGACAGTTGAAGTTTCAAGATGAACCTGCGCCTTCTGGAGCATTGTGCCTGCTGCAAATTTTGGAAGGCTTAGAACTTCGCCGGCGGCAACTACCTTCCAGCACAAGCCGAATGTAGAAACCATTCCATTTAAGAAAAACGGAACAAGCGACGGAAGCTGAATATAACGGAAAACCTGACCACGGGTAAAATTAAAAACCTTTGCCATGCCTAAAAGTTTTTTATCTGATTTTGTAAAGCCATTTGCAACTGCTGTTGTCATAATCGGGAGTGTCATGAGCACACAAACAAAAACAGGAACGGTGCCCGACTTAAACCAGAAAAGTGCTATAAGAATAAAAGCAACAACAGGAGTTGCGCGGATTATTGCAAGCGGCAGTTCAAAAAAGCTTCTTGTAAAAGATGAAAGCCCGCAGGCCAGACCAATGATTGTTCCAACCAATACGGTGATTACAAAAGAAATAATTACCCGTAAAAAAGTGTGTGCAAAGGCACGCCAGAAGGACTGGGTTTTTACAAGGTTGGTGGCAGAACTAAAGACACTAGCGGGCGTTGGGAGAATGAGAGGTGCATTAATGATACGAGATACAACAATCCATAAGACTAGGATTACTACAAGAGATAGTATGTATGCTAATAGTATATGTGCCTTTCTCATGGTATATGCTAACTTATGACTGGATTGCCACGCTTCGCTCGCAATGACGAAGTGTTCGCTCGCAATGACGAAGTGTTCGCTCGCAATGACGAAGTGTTCGCTCGCAATGACGTGATGTCGCCGTCATTGCGAGGAGCGAAGCGACGTGGCAATCTATTTATAATAAAATCCTTTATCTGGTAATTTGCCGCCGATAGAAGTTTCATCATATGCGAGGAACACATTCAAAAGTTCTTCGATCTTCTTTTTTGCGTCGGCCTTGCTGGCTGGAATATAAACGTAGTTTGCTTTTGGAACAGACTTTGCTACAATTGCTGCTGCAAGTCCAAGTCCAAAATCTTCACACAACTGACCTGCTTCCATTGGGTTTTCCAAAGTCTTTGCAAGAGATGCCTGATAATCTTCAAGGAAAGCCTTGAGTACCTTTGCGTTTTTCTTTGCAAAAGTCTTTGTTACAACCATTACTGTAAGAGGATAGATTTTTCCTTTGCCTTCAAAGCGTTCATATTCTGCCTGTAAATCTACAGCTACAAAAACCTTGTCTGATTTTGTCTGAGCCACAGTAGCAAAAGGTTCCGGAACAACTGCATAAGAAATCTTACCGGAAATCAACTGAGCTGCAATCTGGGCAGTTGGAATAGAAAAATCAAGAGTTACGCCGTCTTCTGTATCTGCGGCAATTCCGTTCTTATCCAGAAGATAGCGGAACATATATTCAGGAGTAGCACCCTGACCTGCAACTGCAACAGTTTTTCCTTTAAGGTCGGCAAGGCTCTTTACAGAAGTGTCTGTTGTGATAAGTGAAAGGTTTCCGTTGCCTGTAATTGCTACACACTGAATAGCACCGTTTGAAGAGTTGTAAACTTTTGCGGCAACGTTGGCTGGAAGAAAGCCTACATCAATTTCGCCCTTGAGCATTTTTGGCAAAAGAGCCTGTGGATCTGCAAATTTTTCTACAGATTCATCTAAAAGATAAGCAGCCGGTATACAGCTTGGACCATTTAAAACACCGAGCCGGAGAGACTGAGCGCATACACCTGCACACAAAACCAATCCGGCGAACAAAGAGAAGAATATTTTTTTCATAGTGAGCCTCTATTCCTTAGAAACTAGGACAGGAACCTTTACGGCTTCTTTTTCCTGCTTGCTAAGTTTGACCTTGATTCTATCACAATTGCATTCAATAGTCACGCAGTTTAAAGAGTTATCCTGGTTAGAAAGAATCTCTACAGAAAGCGGATCTTCAATTTCCTTGCGGATAAGTCTTCTCATTGGGCGGGCACCCATTGCAGGATTATAGCCGTGTTCAATAAGGTATTCTTTTGCTTTTGGCTTTATATTAATAGTAAGATTTTTATCTTTAAGTCGTTCTGCAAGCTCAGCAAGCTGAATATCAAGAATCTGAGAAACCTGTTTTTTGCTGAGTGCGTCAAATACAATAACATCATCAATACGGTTTATGAGTTCAGGATTCAAAAGCTTTTTGAGCTCGTTCATTGCTCCGGCCTTGATTTCTTCATAAGCCATTACGCCTTCTGCAGTTCCAAAACCAACACGTCCTTCATTAGTAATCTGGCGTGCACCGGCATTACTTGTCATGATGATTACAGTGTTGCGGAAGTTTACAGTATGTCCAAGGTTATCACTGAGTTCTCCTTCTTCGAGCATCTGAAGCAAGAGGTTGAAAATATCAGGATGTGCCTTTTCAATTTCATCAAGAAGAATAACTGAATATGGATGACGGCGGACTTTTTCTGTAAGTACACCACCCTCCTGATAGCCTACATATCCCGGAGGCGCTCCAACAAGACGGCTGGCATTGTGCTTTTCCATGTAATCAGACATATCAATGCGGATAAGTGAATCTTCGGAACCAAAAAGATATTTTGCCAGAGCTTTTGCAAGCTGAGTTTTTCCAACACCGGTAGGACCAAGGAAAATGAATGAACCAACAGGATGCTTTGGAGAAGAAATGCCTGCACGGCTACGGCGGATTGCCCCGGAAATACTGCTTACAGCACTGTCCTGACCAATTACAGTATTATGAAGTTCGTCTTCCATGTGGATGATTCGTTCTGTTTCGCTGGCGGTCATCTGCTCTACAGGGATGCCTGTCATTTCGCTGATGATTTTTTCTATGTCGCTGGCAGTTACAACTTTAGCAGGTCTGTTGCCGTTCTTTTCCCAGAGATTTGTATAAAGGTTGAGTTTTTTCTTAAGGTCAATTACTTTGTCGCGGACAAGCGCTGCACTTTCGTAATCCTGATTCAGAACAAGGTTTCGTTTTTCTTCTTCGAGTTCCTTTTTCTTTTCTTCAAGGAAAGCAAGCTCGCTCGGGCGCTCTTCTTCCTGAATCTTTTTAGCGGCACCGGCTTCGTCAAGAATATCAATTGCCTTGTCCGGCAAAACCTTTTCCGGCAGATAGCGCTTTGAAAGACGAACAATTGTTGGAATTACGTCATCGGCATAAACAACGTTATGATATTTTTCATATTTTTCTTTTATGCCCTGAAGGATTTTTTCTGTCTCATCAACATTAGGTTCTTCTACCTTTACAACCTGGAAGCGTCGTTCAAGGGCAAGATCGCGTTCAATATGTTTTGTATATTCCTTTGTTGTAGTTGCACCAATAATCTGGATTTCTCCGCGTGAAAGAGCCGGCTTCATAATGTTAGAAGCGTCCATTGTACCTTCGTTTCCACCAGCCCCGATTATTGCATGAAGCTCATCAATGAAAAGAATAATATCTTTATCTTCCTGAAGCTCGTTCAGGATTTTCTTCATTCTCTCTTCAAACTCACCACGATATTTTGTACCTGCAACAACTGCTGCAAGGTCGAGCGAAAGGATTCGTTTTTTAATAAGTTCTGCAGGGACCTTTCCGTCTGCAATGCGCTGAGCAAGACCTTCTACAATTGCAGTCTTACCTACTCCAGGTTCGCCTGTTAAAACCGGATTGTTTTTAGTGCGGCGTGCAAGAATCTGAATAACTCTGTGGATTTCTTTATCGCGGCCAACAACCGGATCCTGCTTTTTGTCGCGCGCAAGCTTTGTTAAGTCGCGGCTGTATTGTGTAAGGAAAAGTTCCTTTTTCTTATTCTGAGTTTTATCCTGGCGTGTAGCCTTTGATGCGTTTGATTCGTCAAATACATCAAAAAGTCCGCCGTCTTCACCAAGCAGGCTTTTAAAAACTGTGTCTACAAGACTTTCGGCACGAGCCTGTCTAATAGAAGAATTATGCTCTCCCTGAAGTTCCATTACTACAAAGCGGGCATCCATAATTGTATAATCTGCGGCTTTGAAGAAACGGTTTGTAATGCTTCCCTCTTCGCGGATTGCTGCTAAGAGAAGATGTTCTGTTCCAATATAATCATTATGGAGTGCGTTTGCTTCTATATCTGCAATATCAATAAGCTGCTGATAGCGGCGGCTTACAGGAAGGGAGTCTAAAGTTGGAGTTTTTGGTTCGTCAGAGAAGAATTTCTGGATAAAATCAAGAAGAGCTTCGGGCTCGAGTAAAAGCTTATCAAAAACCTGAAAAGCCAATCCTTCTTTATTCTTAATCATTGCAAGAATAACGTGCTCCGGCAGAAGCTGCTTGCTTCCAAGTTGTCTTGCTTCGTCCTGTGCCAGAACAGAAACAATTTCCTTTGCACGTGGTGAAAAATTCTTCATTTTGAACTCCAGATAATTATACTTGTCTTATAATTATCGGCAGAAGTAGTAAATTTCTAGAATAGGAGATTGCTAAAAAAAGATCCCCGGGTCAAGCCCGAGGATGACAAAGCTATAGTGTCATTGTCGGGCTTGACCCGACAATCTCTTAAAAATACACCACCCCAAAAACAGCACCAAGGACTATAATTATAATAGGATGACACTTAAACTTAAGCAGCAGGAATACGCAAAGGCCGTAAAATGCAAGGCTTATCCATTCAAAAAGGTCTTTCCAGCCGGCAAGTGTAAGAAGGCTACCCCACTCTTCCGGCACATTTATGAGTGTAAATATGAAAATCTGAACTACAGGAACAAGAATAAGGCCTGTTGTGACCGGGCGCAGGAACGCAAGTGAGCCTTTTACAAACTGATTTTCGTGAAATTTCTGCAAAAAGCGCGCAACAATAAGGATAATCAAAAGCGAAGGCAAGGCTTCACACAAGGAAGTAAGTATTGCACCCGGGATTCCATAAAGATTATATCCTATGTAAGTTGCCATATTTATACCGATAGGGCCCGGAGTACTTTCGCTTATG
The DNA here is from genome assembly GCA_017551545.1 of Treponema sp. Lineage (GTDB taxonomy): Bacteria > Spirochaetota > Spirochaetia > Treponematales > Treponemataceae > Treponema_D. Next base: position 13,106 of record JAFZLJ010000137.1, read on the forward strand.
GCAATCATATTGTAAAACTGCTCGGAAGAAATAAGGCCTTTTTCTACAATAGCCTGCTGCATAAGAGTAATTGCAACTACGCCGCCACCGATTGTGAAGAGACCTATATAAAAGAAAGTAAAACAAAGTACAATAAGGCTCATTTTTCTTCCTCCTCAGAGGCTTCCTGCTGTTCCTCCTTCTCCGCTTTCTTCTTCAATCTAACAACATTCAAACATCCCAGCAAAATAGCCGCAATGATAACTATAAACGACGGCACCTTAAACCAGAAAATGCACACAAATGCAAGGAGCATATAAAGCACGTTCCACACATTTTTGATTGTCTTTTTTGCAAACTTAATGATGACTGTAGTGAGCAGTGCCGCAACAGCAACGTTTATTCCTTTGAGCGCAGCCTGCACACGAGGATATTCAGAAATGGAATTAATTGTACCTGCCAGAATTGTTATGATTATAATAGAAGGAGAAATAATTCCAAGAGTAGCAACAATTGCTCCAAGCACGCCGGCCTGTCTGTAACCAACAAAGGTTGCAACATTTACGGCAATAATTCCAGGAGTGCTCTGCCCTATTGCGTAATAGTCAATTAAATCTTCTTCGGTGAGCCAGTGTTTTTTTTCTATAAGCTCTTTCTGGAGCATAGGCATCATTGCAAGTCCACCGCCAAACGTAAAAATGCCTGTGCGGAAAAATGCAGCGTAAAGTTTTGCAAGCGTTGGCAGAAGTTTCTTTTTTTCCATTTATTCTGTCCTCATTTTTATTTGAATTGTTGTCCCCACTGATTGGGGTCCCTGAGCTTGTCGAAGGGCGACAATAAACTCTGCTCCAATCTGATTTGCCCGGTACTGCATGGAGTTCAAACCAATTCCAAAATTATTCATTTTTTCTTCGGAAATGCCAATGCCGTCGTCGGTAACAGTTACAACTATATATTCACCGTCATCTTCTATAAGAGACTTACAATTAACTTCGACATTTTTTGCCTGGGAATGCTTCATTACATTATGAAGCGCTTCCTGAACAATTCTGAAAATATTGATTTTCTGAGTTTTATCAAAAGCAACGTGTGCCGGTATTGTCCAGTCATAGCGGCAGGTAATCTGCGACTGCTGCTCAAACGAAGCACACAGATTTGCAAGACTTCCGTTCAAACCAATCTGTTCAAGATCTACCGGATACGAGTTATGTGCATATTGTCTTGTACGCTGCAGGGTGTCATTTACAAGTTCTGCAAGCTCTTCCATCTGTGCTTTCTGAACAGGCTTTTCGAGTTTTGAATAACTACGGCAAAGCATAGAAATTCCTGCAAGCCGCTGGCAGATATCATCATGTAAATCATTACTGAACCGCTGGCGTTCAATTTCGCTTATCTTAAGAACTTCGCCTTCAAGATTTTCTGCGTATCGTTTGCGTTTTTCATTTACTTCAATTCGATTGAGCGTTAATGCAATATCAACAGAAATTAAAATTATATAAGGCAAAGTTTCTACCGGAGCATCATACAAAATGCAGCCAATGTAATCGTTACCCACATTCAAATATTTAAGAACTGCCGCGGTCCCTGAGCCAGCTTGTCCTGAGCTATGTCGAAGGGAAGGGCCACTTATAAATTCATAAAAATCTCCAAGCGTCATTGTGCCCTGTTCATTCAAAGGAAAATCGTTTACCTGTTTGCCGTTGATTTTTGCATACACCGGGCGCACATACAAAAGGTTTTTATGCACCGGTTCATCGGCCTGAATCTTCTTTGGGAATTTTAAAATACAAAAGTTATTAACTCCAAGCATTGAAATGTTGTAATCAATTACAGAAACAAAATCTTCTTCGTTATTGTCGTTGTTCAAATCGCGGCCAACATGACTTGTAATATTTAGCATCTGTTCCGAAACAACATACGACGACTGCATTTTTTCATAAGAGCGTCGTAACGTTTCAAAATCATCAACCGATTTTTTACAGCCGCACGACTCCCTGTAAATAACATGCGATTCAACAGATTTTTCAAGCGGAACTTCCTTACCCTGCACCAGATCAAAAATCATGTTTACTGCTTCCTGACCAAGCTTATCCAGCGGCTGATGAACTGTTGTAAGCGGCGGAATGGTAAACTGTCCCTGAGGAATATCATCAAAACCTGTTACTGCAATTTTATGTTCTGCCGACTTTTGTGTAAGGTTCAGATATTTATAAACCCCTATTGCCATATTGTCATTTGCGCATACAACTACATCGGGAACAACTGAGTTTTTTGAAAAGTATTCATCCATTGCACGAACAGCACTTTGTTCCGTAAAGTTTCCGTGCATTATTTTATAATTGATTTCCGGATTTTTTTCTTGAGCCGTTTTTATGATTGAATTAAAAAGTTTTTCGCGGTTGATTGAATCGTGGTGAGTTTGAGTTCCGCCAATGTACACAAAGTTTTTGTAGCAATGCTTGTCTATAAGATGCTCCAGAAGTTCTTTAATTGAATCGTCTGTATGAATTAAAAGCGAAGGAACTCCCTGAATTTTCTGACCGACCGAAACAACAGGAAGCTCACCCCAGATGCGCGAAATATCTTCTTTTGTTCCGAGCATGCAGTTATCAAAAACAACAGAAGTTAAAAGAATTATGCCGTCGAGATTAAAATATTCTTTGCGCGGAAAACATCCTATAAAAGAGTCGGCAACAAATGTTTTGTTTCCTTCCTGAAAACAGATAATCTGAATGCCAAGTTCACTCGCCCTTTGCTTAATTCCACGGTAGAGCGAAATCTGATACTCTTCGTCAAGAATGTTCAGAACCAAACCAATTCGCATGCTTTTATTATATAAAAGATTTGTTTTTTATGATATATTATTTGTATGAAATACACAGTGTTGATTATTGATGACCATCCTCTTTTTAGCCGAGGACTTTCACAGCTTATTGAAACTCAGGAAGCTTACAAAGTTACAGGCATGGCAAAAAACCATGATGAAGCAATGAAGATGGTAAATGAACTTTCGCCTGACCTTGCAATTGTAGATTTGAATCTTGGACAGGAAGATGGTCTTGAGCTCATAAAGGATATTCTTTCGGTAAAGCCTGAAACAAAAGTACTCGTCCTTTCTATGCACGACGAACGCTATTATGCAGAACGCGCTCTTAAAGCAGGTGCCAAAGGTTATATAATGAAAGAAGAAGCCGAATCGAGTGTATCAACAGCAATTAACACAGTAATGAACGGCCAGATTTATCTTAGTGCAAACGAACAAAAACGCCAGGATGAACTTGCAAAAAATCAGAATGCTAAAAAAGATAAGGAACCGTTCGATCTTATTTCTACCCTTTCAGACAGACAGCTGCAGATTTTTACGCTCATTGGTAAAGGCCTTGGAACTGTAGAAATTGCAGAAAAGCTTACATTAAGCATTAAGACAATTGATACTCACAAAGAAAACATGAAAAACAAACTTCATTGTGAGTCATCTGCAGAGTTACGCAAAATGGCAATTGAGTGGGCCAGCCACTAAAGTCGTCCGTACAAACCAGAAAGGAAGTTTAACCAGTGTGCGTCTTGTGGGCGCAAATCTTTTTTATTCATGCGCCAGGTCCAGTTTGTGCCTGTTGTTGCAGGTGTGTTCATGCGGGCAGAATTGTCTGCACCGGTAATATCCTGCATTGGAATAATTGCATACGCTGCACTTGAAGCCATAACAGCACGAATCATATCTTTTCTAAGCTTACCTGAACTTACTAAAGCCTTTGCTTTTTTAACATCAAGTTCACAGCCTTCTATATATTGTGAAACTAAAATAAGCTGTTCATTACTAAGATTTTCGAGCCAGCCTTGCATTGTGTCGTTGTCGTGAGTTCCGGTGTAGGCTACGCAGTTGTCTGTGTCGTACATATGAGGTAAGAAATAATTTACCATACCGTTCTGGCGTGCTTCTTCAGGACTGAATGCAAACTGCAAAACCTTCATGCCAGGGAAACCACACTGGTCGCGCAAAGCACGAACTTCATCTGTAATAACACCAAGGTCTTCTGCAATTACAGGAAGGTCTCCAAGTTTAGCTTTGACTGTTTTAAATAAATCGTAGCCTGGACCCGGACACCACTTACCGTTTATGGCAGTTTTTTCTGTAGCAGGAACAGACCAGTATGCTTCAAAACCGCGGAAGTGATCTATTCTTAAAACATCTGTTAATTCAAATACACGTTTAATTCGGGCAAGCCACCATTTGTAGCCGTCGTCTTTCATTTTTTTCCAGTCGTAAAGAGGGTTTCCCCAAAGCTGACCGTCTGCACAAAAATAATCTGGCGGAACACCGGCAACACAATTTGGTTTACCGTCGCGGCCTAGCTGGAACAAGCTTTGGTTAGACCATACATCTGCACTGTCTGGAGCAACGAAAATAGGAATATCTCCAATCAGGCTTATGCCGTTTTCGTTTGCATATTTTTTTAGCGCACTCCACTGCTGGTCAAAAAAGAACTGAATTACTTTGTAAGAATCTACGTCTGCTTTGTTTGATTTGTACCACTGTGCCAGCGCGTCTTTATCATGAAGTGCAAGTTTTTTTGGCCACCATGCATACCAGATTGAATTTGCAGGTTTTTCCTGTGCAGCCTTGCTATCATAAAAAGCCTTAATGCTCATAAAAAGAGCAAAGTCGTCGAGCCATGATTTTTTTGCACGGCAGAAAGCCTTGTACTGTTCAAGGGCGTAACCTTCTGCAGTATTCAAAAAGTTCTGCGCAGCTTTTTTAAGCAAAGGAAGCTTCCACCACACAACGGCACCAAAATCTACATTGCCTGTTGTTTTAATATATTCAGGTGCACGAACATCTTTTTTAGTAAGCCAGCCGCCTTCTACAAGCAGATCCAGATCTATTAAAAGCGGGTTCCCTGCAAAGGTAGAAAATGAAGCATAAGGAGAGTCGCCGTAACCTGTTGGTCCAAGCGGAAGAATCTGCCAGAGAGAAAGGCCTGCATCGCAAAGCCAGTCTACAAAATTAAAAGCGGTTTTTCCTATTGTACCAATACCAGGAGTTCCGGGAAGAGATGTTGGATGTAATAAAATGCCGCTGCTGCGTGTGAATTTCATGTTTGCTCCCTAGATTGCACGTATAAAAAAAGATTGCCGTGCACCCTTCGACCCCTTCGACAGGCTCAGGGACCGCAGGACCACGGCAATGACATGGGAAAAAAACTCTCGACTAGCCGAGAACTTTTGATATTCTTTCCAAAACCTTCTTGCGGTCAAGAGGCTTTACAATATAGCTCTTTGCACCAAGCATAAGAGATTTTTTTACAAGTTCCTCTTTACCAAGGGCACTTACCATTACAACCTTTGCATTCTTATCAAAAGCCATAATCTGTTCAAGAGCGGTAATACCATCCATCTTTGGCATTGTGATATCCATTGTAACTAAGTCTACGTGAGGACAAAGCTCCTTATACTTTTCTACACCTTCGGCACCGTCAACAGCAGTAGCTACAACATCATAACCTTCACTGGCAAGAATCTGACTCAACTGTTTTGCAACGAACATAGAATCGTCAATAATGAGTACTTTGAATGCTGTACCGTCACCCTTAAGCCCCTCTGGCGGTCGCTCATTGATTGTTGGATAATCCTGAATCGTTTTCATCGTATACTCCTTTATTAAGCGCGTTCCCTAATAGCAACGTTTACTTCTATTTTACCATATTCTGTAATAAGAGGAACAATAAGTGCTTCAACACTGTCTGTTGTTCCACCTAAAGCAGCAATTTCCATTTTCTGACCGGCAAACAATGTTGGAGGTGTAAGGTCAAACTTAAAGCCAAGCTCATGAAGCTTTGTTACAGCCTGAGCAGTAATCAAGTTAGCCAATTCACTGATTGTTGCTTTTGCAAGGTCGTCAAAAGACGGTAATTGTTCTCCATTCATAGCAGAAGCAATATTCAAGGCTGTTTCATTTGTCATATCAAAAAGAACACGACCTTCTACATCTCCTGCAAGACCTACTAAAGC
>JAFZLJ010000138.1 GCA_017551545.1 Treponema sp.
ACCCGTGATGTTAGCGGTGAAGGTGTTCAGCAGGCATTACTTAAAATTATTGAAGGCACAGTTGCAAGTGTTCCTCCTCAAGGCGGAAGAAAGCATCCTAACCAGGAAATGCTTCAGATAGATACAACAAATATTCTGTTTATTCTTGGTGGTGCTTTTGTTGGTCTTGATAAAATTATTGAACAGCGAATTGCCGCTCACTCAATGGGCTTTGGTTCAAATATCGGCATGATGAATGAAGAAGAAAAAATGAATCTTCTGAATCAGTGTACTCCGGATGACCTTGTAAAGTTTGGTCTTATTCCAGAGCTTATTGGCCGTATGCCTATTACTGTTGCACTCAAAGAGCTTACAAAGGATGATCTTGTTTCTATTCTTACAGAACCAAAGAACGCAATTACAAAGCAGTTCCAGGCTTCTTTTGCAATAGACAATGCAGACCTTCAGTTTGAAAAAGAAGCAATTGAAGAAATTGCAAATGAGGCAATCAGACAAAAGACAGGGGCTCGCGGACTTAGAACAATTGTTGAAAAAATGCTTACAGATATTATGTTTGAGATTCCTGATATTGAAGGTAAAAAGCAGCTTGTCGTTACAAAAGACATTGTTACTCAATCAAAGAAGCTTGATATAAAACAGATTATAAAAAGCATTCCAGAAAAAACTGAATCGGCATAATACGCTAGATTTCTTCAATCGATAACAATGTTTCTTTTATCGTATTCTCCCAGTTAATTCTGCGGGAAACTTCAAGGCCTTTCTGAACCATCAGAGAGGCCAATTCTTTGTCTTCTACTACTTTCTGCATGTCTACGGCAATTTCTTCTACATCATCGGAATTGAAATATAATGGAGCCATGCCTGCCATTTCTACAAGGGCACCCTGGTCTGAACAAAGAACAGGTATTCCGCAGGCCATTGCTTCTACTACCGGAAGCCCTACTCCTTCGTTTACTGCAGGGAAAATACATGCTGTTGAACCGCAGTATAATTTTTTAAGATTATCCTGTGGGAAATGTCCTGTTATAAGAATTTCAGATGCATATTCAGAATCATAGGCTGCCTTGTGAATTACTTCTGAATAATCCCCGTCGCTTCCTGTAAGCACGAGCCTGTGCGGATAATTAGTTCTCTTCTTAAAAATCTCAAACGCTTTAATAAGTTCAACATGCTTTTTACTGCTGTCTGAAAGTCTTGAACTGTAAATAAAATACGGGCGCTTAATTGCAAAAGGTTTTATATCAACAAATTCAGAATCAAAATCGGTAAGAGGAAAAAATACTTTGTGATCAATTCCATAATGAACTGGAACAATTTTTACTTCGCCAAAACCGGATTCTAAAAGATCCTGCCTTACATATTCCGAAGAAGCTATGATAAGCGATGCGCGGAGCAATGCCTTTTTAAGAAGCTTACGTTCCTTTCTGTTTTCAATAATGCTGTATGGACTGTTTATAAGCAGGATTGATTTTGTTTTTATTTTTCTTGGAAGCACCTGCATGGCAGACGGGAAAATTACTGCGTCGTATTTATTTTTTTTACAGAATTGTTTAAGGCGTCGTTTGTGCCAACGGCGGATTGCCTTAATGTTATCATCAATTGTAACTGAACTGAATGGAATTTCTGTATCACCAGTATATGTGTAACGGTCTATTTCAAGACCAAAGAGTTCAAAATCAGTTGGAGAATCCTGTGGTATGTTTTTTACAATATTCAGTAAATAGGCGCCCGTTCCAGACTGCCCGTGGTTACATCCAAAGGAATCAATTCCTATTTTCATAATATAAAATTATAGCAGATTTTTTGAATGTGTGCTATATTTTGCTCATGAGTGAAAAAAATCAAAACTGTTTCGAAAAACTTACTGATGATATTTTGCAAAAGCTGGCGGCTCTTGGTATTACAACTCCTACTAAAGTTCAGAATGCAGTAATTCCTGTAATTTCAGAAGGTAAAAGCGTTCTTTTTGAATCAGAAACAGGAACCGGAAAAACTTATGCATATCTTTTGCCGCTTGTAAATAAAATTGAAGCAGATTCAGATACAACAAAGCTTCGTGTAATTGTCTGTGCCCCTACCTTTGAGCTTGCAAGCCAGATAAATGCAGCAGCAAAAAAAATCACAGACAGAAAAACAGCACTTATAATTGGTGGTGCTCCTCTTAAAAGACAGTTTGAAACACTCAAGGAAAAGCCTCAGATTATTATTGGAACAGCTGCCCGTCTTGTAGAATTAATCCGCCTTAAAAAAATCAAAGTTCAGGATTTATATTGCGCTGTTTTTGACGAATGCGACAGACTGCTTAAAAAAGAAAGCTTTGAAGATACTGATAACTTAAGGAATTGTCTTCCAAAAGAATGTCAGATAATCGGTTGTTCGGCAACTATAAATAAACCTGCACGCATTTTCTTTGTAGACGCAGAAACTATTAAAATGCCGCAGGAGTTTATTCTTTCTAAAAAAATAGAACACTGGGCCATTTACGCAGAGCTTCGTGAAAAAATTGATTTTCTTCGTAAGTTTCTTGCAGCAGAAAATCCTGGAAAAGCGCTTATTTTTACTTCACGCTCAGATCAGGTAGAAAACATTTATAAAAAACTCACTTACAAGCATATAGACTGTGCTGCCCTTTATGCCAAAGCCGACAAACAGGAAAGAAAATCGGCAATAGACAGATTCAGAAGCGGTAAATGTAAGATTCTTATTACAAGCGACCTGGGGGCCAGAGGTCTTGATATTCCTGATATCACTCATATAATCCAGATGGATCTTCCGGAAGACGATGACTTTTTTATTCATAGAGCAGGACGTACAGCCAGAGCAGGAAAAACAGGCATAAATGTTGTAATCGGCGACGAATTTGAGCTACAGCGATACGCCTCTCTCGAAAAAAAGCTTGGACTTACAGTGTATCCTAAGCAGATTCGCAATGGAAAGGTTCTTGCTCCAATATTGTAAAATACTCAAAAATTCACTATAATAGATAAGATATTTATAATTTTCGAATTTAATGGCGGAAAACTAAGTGTTTTTAAAAAGTCTTGATATACATGGTTTTAAATCGTTTGCAGATAAAACTCACATTGATTTTGCAGAAGGAATTACTGCGCTCTTAGGCCCAAACGGCTGTGGAAAAAGTAACGTAGTAGATGCAATCAAGTGGGTACTTGCCGAAAACCGATCTAAAAATCTTCGTGCCGAAAAAATGGAAGACGTTATCTTTAATGGTACGGAAAAACGACCGGCATTGAACACTGCAGAAGTTACTCTTACCCTTTCAAATGAAAATGGACTTCTTCCGCTTGATGATTCTGAAATTGCAATTACACGCCGCCTATATCGTTCAGGAGACCAGGAATATTTTATCAATCAGCGCCCTGCTGGTCCTACAGAAATCAGGCGTCTTTTTATGGACACCGGTGTTGGTAAAGCTGCCTACTCTGTTATGGAACAGGGAAAAATTGACCAGGTACTTTCAAGCAAGCCAGAAGACCGCCGCTATCTTTTTGAAGAAGCAGCCGGAATCAGCCGCAGTAAAGCTGAATGTGCAGAAGCAGAACGAGAGCTTGAAAAAACACGCATTAATATGCAGCAGATTGAAATTTCTCTTAACGAAATTAAACGTCAGTATGATTCGCTTAAGATTCAGTCTGAAAAAACAAATAAATACCGTCACTTCAAAGAAGAAATTTATTTAACAGAACTTGATCTTACACTCCTTCGTCTTAAGAATTTTGTTCAGGAAAAAGCACGCCACGAAGAAGAACTTAAAAATGTTCAGCAGAAACGAGACAAGGTTCGCCAGGAAATTGAAGAAATAAATAATACAATTTCTGAAAACATGGACAAGGTAAAAGACCTTCAGAATCAGGTTTATGAAAAGCAGGGTCTTCTTCTTAGTATTGGTCAGGAAAAGAACGGTAAGCTTGAACTTATTAAACAGGCAAACTCACGTGCTTCAGAAATCAAAGAAAAAGTTAGTGGACTTGAAGTAAAGATTTCTGCAATTCAGGAACGCATTGATAATCTTCAGGAAGAAATTGATGACCACAATGCAAACCTTCATGAAAAGAACAAGCAGCTTCAGGGCATTAAAGATAATATTGTTTCATTTGAAAACAACATCAAAACTGCAGGCTCTCAGATTACAGAAAATGATGTACGCGCAGGTCAGTTAAAAGAACAGATTGAAGAGCTTGATGAAAAACGCGCTGAGCTTAGACAAGAGCTTGCTGCCATTACTGAAGACATTGTAAAAGAGCTTGATGAAAAATTAAAGAATGCGGGCTTCAGCGAAGGTGCAATGCGCATTGCAAAAGAAAAGCTCGACACTTCTCTTGGTAAATTAAAAATCTATCTTGAAGGCCGTAAAAATATTTTCCTTGATTTTGCAAAACAGAATCATTCAGCTGATGAAAGCCTTTCTACTGTAAAAGAAGCCGGGCTTGCTTTTGAAGAAGCACAGAATCAGTTTGAAGCAGTACAGGATGCTTTTAAGGAATATATAAATGCTTCTCCTGCTTTTATTACAGATTTCCTTTCACCACAAGGTATCATGACAAAGAAGCGCGGCATTGATGAAAAGATTGCTCAGAACATTGCAAGCATTGAAAAGCTTAATGAACAGATTACAGATCTTAATGCTCAGAATGTTGACCTTGATAAAAAAATCCGTGAATACAATGACACCTGCAATAAGCTTCGTATGAATGAAGTTCAGATGCAGGAACAGATAAATGCGGAACAAAATCAGATGTCTATTTTGAACCGCAACCTTACTTCTGAAAAAACTCTTCTTAGCGAAACACAGGATGAGCTTTATTCAGAAAACAAACGCGCTGATGAAATTAAAGAACAGATAATGGGACTTGAAGAAGACCTTGCCGAAATTGAACAGCGTGGTACAAAGCTTGCTGCCGAAATGAATGCGCTTGATAAAGAGATTGAAACTTGTAACAAAAGCGTTTCGGGCAAAAGCGATACTCTTAACAAAAAACGCGAAGAACAGAATAAATATCAGGAAAAGGTTGAAAGCCTTACCCTTTCTCTTAACTCTTCTGACAACGATATTAAGAACGTTAAACAGAATTTCCAGGATAAGTATTCACACGACCTTATGGAATTCGAAGAGCGCATGTATAAAATTACAACTCCAGCTTCGGATTTGCGTGAAAAACTTGCAAAGGCCCGCGAAAGCTTTAATGCTCTTGGTTCTGTAAACTTAATGGCTCCTGAAGAATTCAACGAAGTAAAAGAACGCTACGAAAGGCAGAAAACAAACTACGAAGATACTCAGCGCTCTCTTGAAAATCTTGTACGTGTTAGTGAAGAAATTAAATCTAAGTCTGCCGAAATGTTCATTGAAACATATAACCAGATTAAGAAAAACTTCCACAACATGTTCCGCCGACTCTTTAATGGTGGACGCGCCGAACTTAAACTTGCAGATCCTGCAAATATTCTTAGTTCCGGTATTGATATTTACGCACAGCCTCCTGGAAAGAAACTTGAAAACATTGCACTTCTTTCTGGTGGTGAAAAAACAATGACTGCAGTTGCCCTTCTCTTTGCAACATATCAGGTACGACCAAGTCCATTCTGTCTGCTTGACGAAATTGATGCAGCCCTTGACGATAAGAACGTTTCAAGCTTTGTAACAACACTCGAAAGCTTTGCAAATGTAAGTCAGTACATTGTAATTACTCACAATAAGAAAACTGTAATGGGTGCCAGCACAATGCTTGGTATTACAATGGAAGAGTCTGGTGTAAGTAAAGTTATTGCTCTTCGTCTTGATCAGGATATTAAACTTGGAGCAGAAATTGACCGCACAAGCTCTGACTTTGTTGATGAAGATGTTCCGGAAGAAGAAGGAGTTGTTATTCCTCCACGCCCTCCACGCCGTATTAAAGGATAATCTATGGATTTTAAAGGTTTTTTTGAAAACTTAAAAGAAAAGATTGTTTCTCTTTACGAGCTGATCCGTGATTACTGCACTGAAAATAAACGCAATGCAATTCTTATTGGTTCACTTTTAGTGCTTGTTCTGCTTCTTATAATTCTGCTTATATGCATTCCAAAAAAGAAAAAGACTGCTGCTGTTCAGAAAAAGCCTGTTGTGCTTACAGAAACTCTTCTTATTCCAGATGGTCCTGAAATTAACAGAGATTATAATATTTCAAGAGAAACTCAGGAAAAATGGAATGATGAACAGGCAGAAGAATGGTTTGAAAAGCCTTCGGAATATGATATTGAATCACTTGAAAAAGCAAATGACAATATAATTTTAGAAATTACAGGAGCCGCGCCATGATGAAGAAAGGATTATTTGTTTTAATAGCCGCTGTTTCATTTTTGTTTTATTCTTGCGGCTCTACAAAACAGAACACAGATGCTAACGAAACTTTAGAACCAGAAGTTCAGGCTGAAGAAGTTTTAGACTCAGAGAATACTCAGGAAGCTGAACAGGAAGAGGAACAGGCACAAAATTCTGCTGAAAGTGAAATTGCTGATGAAACTTCAAGCGACACAGAAAATATAGATGAACTCTACCCTCCGCTTGATGAAATTGAAGATCCTGAATTAATTGATATTTCTCCTGAAGAAATTGAAGCACAGGCTGCAGCTGCTCAAAAAGAAGCTGAGCAGAATGAAAATCAAATTACAGAGCCTGTTGTAGAAGAAGAGGAACTGCCTCCTTTGCCAGAGGGAGAAACTGTAGTTTCAGAAGAAAATCCTGCAGATACTCAGGCCGAAGGTCTGACAGACGAAACAACTTCGGAAGCTCAGGAAAATATTGAACCAACAATAGAAATTCAGACAGAAGAAGAAACAGAACCGGAACCGGAAATTCTTCCTTCAAGAAGCGTTACACTTAAAAAAGGTGAAACACTTGTAATCACATATCCTGGAAGCGGCTGGATTTATATGGGTTCTACTTCTGAATACAATAATCTTGCAAGCCGTGGACGAAAGCTTGGAACAACAGATACAAAATATACTTTGCTCGCAAAAGAAGCAGGAACTCAGATTCATCATTTTTACAAGGTAGATAATCTTACCGGCGAATATATTGATGACTATATTGAAGTAACTGTTCTTGAGAAAAAAGGAAGTTCTTCTACAGTTGTAAATGCACCTGACTATTCACAGGTAGTTCCAAAAAAACCGGAAACTCCTGCAAAGGCTACTCCAAAAGCAACACCTAAAGTTCAGACAGAAGAACCAAAGACAACTTCTACAGCTCCTGAAAAATCTGTTGAAACAAAAACTCCAGCTGCTGCAACCCCTGCACAAGAAGTAATTGAAGTAGAAGCCGAAGACACAGTAATTGTAATAGATGAAGACGAACCTGAAGAAACACTTGATCTTGCCCCAATTCTTGAAAAGGCACGTTCAGGAGTTTCTTCTAAAAAATATGACGACGCATATCTTGCCCTTACACAGTATCTTGAATTTTCAACAGACAACCGTGATGAAGCACTTTTCCTTTTAGGACAGGTTCTTGAATCAGATTCAAAATACAAGGACATTAAAAAAGCAGTAGAAACTTACCAGACCTTGTGCGACAGTTATCCGGCAAGTAAATACTGGGATCAGGCAAACAAACGAATTGTATATCTTAAACGCTTTTATATAAACATTCATTAATGAGGAGGAAAAGAATGTTAAAGAAAATTTCAATTTTAATAATTGCTGCAGGAGCTTTGCTTTTGGCATCGTCCTGTACTGTAAATAAACCAGAGGAAAAACTTAGAACAATCACTGTTACAGGAACAGGTATTGTAACACAGCCGGCTGATCAGCTTACTGTAAGATTTCTTGTACGCACAAATGAATGGAATGTAAACCTTGCACGTGACAAGAATGCAGAAATCACAACAAAGGTTATCGATAAAATCAAAGAAGCTGGAGTTAGCGACGCAGATATTACTACTGTAGATTACAGAATCAGTCAGGATAACTCAAACACTTATCCTGGAAAATATACTGTTACTAATTATGTTCAGGTTCTTATACGCGACCTTTCAAATGCAGGTAACGTAATTGATAACGCTGTTGCTAATGGTGCAAACGGTCTTACTTCGTTCTCATACTCTGCTACAGAAAATCCAAACGCTTTAAGAGAAGCTCGTACACTTGCAGTTCAGAATGCACAGGATGCTGCATCTCTTATTGCTGGTGCAAGCGGCTGTAAGGTTGCAGATGTTATTGATATTCAGGAAGGTTATAATCCTTCTTCATATACAAGAAGCACAAACAGTGCAATGCTTAAAGCAGTAGGAAACAGCTACACAACACCAATTGAAGCAGGTAACATAGAAATAACTTCAACAGTAACAATTACTTTTTCACTTGCAAACTAATACAGGAGACAAATAAAAATGCTTGACTATAAATTTATTAAAGATAATCTTGAAGCTGTAAAACAGAATATCATCAACCGTAACATGACAGCAGATGCAGACAAGGTTGTTGAACTTTTTGATAAACGAACTGCCTTGGTAACAAAGCTTCAGGGACTTCAGCAGAAGCGTAATGAAAACGCACAGGCTATGAAACAGAAGCTTGATAACGACAAGCGCCAGGAGCTTATTGCAGCAGGTAAGGCAATTAAGGATGAAATTTCTGAAGTCGAAGCCGAAACAAAGGAAACAGAAGCTGCACTTGAAGAAGCAGCACGCCAGATTCCAAACATGGTTCATCCTGATGCTCCAATCGGAAAGCTTGATACAGAAAACCTTGAAGTAAAAAAGGTTGGAACTCCACGCAAGTTTGATTTTGAACCAAAAGATCATGTTCAGCTTGGTGAGTCACTCGACATCATCGACTTTGACCGCGGTACAAAAGTTAGTGGTCCTAAATTCTACTACCTTAAAAATGAAGCAGTATTCCTTGAACAGGCACTTATTATGTATGCCTTGAACACACTCCGCAAACACAATTTTGAAATGTTCATCACTCCGGATGTTGCAAAGGAAGAAGTTCTTAAGGGAATTGGTTTCAACCCACGCGGTAACGAAAGCAACGTTTACTCAATTGAAGAAGAAGGAACTTGTCTTGTTGCAACTGCAGAAATTACTCTTGGTGGTTACCATCAGGATGAAATCCTGGACAAGGCTACACTTCCACGTTTTTATGGCGGTCTTTCACATTGTTTCCGCCGCGAAGCTGGAGCAGCCGGTCAGTTCTCTAAGGGCTTGTACCGCGTTCACCAGTTTGACAAGGTAGAAATGTTTGCCTACTCTACTCCAGAACAGTCAGATGAAATTCACGAAAAGCTCCGCCAGATTGAAGAAGAAATCTTTGAAGGTCTTGGACTTCCATTCCACGTTGTAGATACATGTACAGGTGACCTTGGTGCTCCAGCTTACCGCAAGTGGGACTTGGAAGCATGGATGCCTGGACGTAACGGTGGTGAATATGGTGAAGTAACTTCTACTTCTAACTGTACAGACTACCAGGCACGCCGCCTGAACATTAAGTTTAAGGACGATGACGGAAAGAACAAGTATGTTCACACATTAAACGGAACAGCAATTGCCGTAGGCCGCGCAATGCTTGCAATCCTTGAAAACTATCAGAATGCAGACGGCTCTGTAACAATTCCACCTGTGCTTGTACCTTACTGTGGATTTGATAAGATTTTGCCTAAGAAATAACCCTTCGACAGGCTCAGGGACCCCGGGATGGAAAGAGACTATAGTAAACCAATATTTTTTGTTCTCTTGTTTTTTGCATTTATCCTTATGGGATTCTTGTGTAAGGTTTTGTCATCGGTTTTGATTCCGGTTGCAATTGCAATTTTTATGGCACTGGCCTTTTACCCGGTTGTACGCAATTTAGAAATAAAAGCTAAAATCAACTGGGTAGTAGGCTCACTGCTTATTGTTCTTGTAATTCTTGTAGTTATATTTTTTGTTTCAGGAATTCTTGTAAAAGGCTTTACCACAATTGCAAACGAATATTCAAAATACGAAACACGCTTTATGTCTATTTACAAAATGATTGCCCAGCAGTTTAATCTTGCAATAGACGAAGAAAAAAGTTTTGCCAACAACATGTGGAATATTCTGGAAGTTCGTCAGTATGTACAGGAGCTTGCGCTTGGTATTTCAGGCGGAGTCTTAAGCTTCAGTAAATCACTTCTTCTTATTCTTATTATGTTTTCATTCCTGCTCATAGAAATCAAAGGTCTTAAACGCAGAATTACAAATGCCGTTAAAGATGAAAACAAACAGACTGTACTTAATATTTCACAGCAGATTGCAGAAGATGTAGTTCGCTTTCTTTCAATAAAGTTTTTTATTTCACTTGCAACAGGCATTCTTGTTTATTTTGCTGCTTTAATAATCAAACTTGATTTTCCTATTGTATGGGCCTTCATTGCCTTTTTAATGAATTTTATTCCAACCTTTGGTTCAATAATTTCTACACTTCTTACAACAACTTTTGCTTTGCTGCAATTTTATCCTCATTACGGTAAAGTGATTTTCATATTCCTGTTTATGGTTGCCGTAAACTTCATTCTGGGACAGATTCTTGAGCCTCGTATAGAAGGAGAACGACTTGGACTTTCTCCATTTGCAATTCTTGTAAGTCTTGCCTTGTGGGGTTATATCTGGGGCTTTATAGGTATGATTCTTGCAGTACCAATGATGGTAATCATAAAGATTTTCTGCGATAACATTCCTTATTTGAATTTTGTGTCGATTATACTTGGAAACAAAAGAAGGATTTCTAAGAAATAGATTCCCGGGTCAAGCCCGGGAATGACAGTTGTCATTGTCGGGCTTGACCCGACAATCTTTATACAAACAGCCTCTTTGTAGCTTTTTCAAACAAGTATCTTAAATCCTCTTCCTGAAGTGTTGTGTAAACAAAATCAATACACTTGCGGCTTTTGTCATCATTTGTGTAAACGTTATTTACAACACAGGTAACAAAAATATCGCGCGAAAGAATAGGACTGTTCTTTATAGAAAAGCAGAGTTTAAGACCATATTCATGTCCAACCTCGTAGTTATCATTTTGATTCTGACTTCCAACTACAATTCGTTCATGATCAACATAAAGAATATTCAACGGCTGAACACGGTTTTCGATTGACTGAACCTTCTGCTCTGATTCATAAGTAATATAGTTGCACACAGGAATAAGCTGAATTCCGTTTCCTGCATTCTTTTTAGCTTTAGCAGCTTCTACAAATTTTTCAAGATATTCCTTTGCTTTCTTTTGATTTTCAAGCGGAATTGATTTCCATACAGGACGAGAAAATAAATCCTCATGTTCCCACGGAATACATGAAGTATTAATATCTTTTTTGTTATTGCATTCAAAGAAAAGCACTGCAGAAAAATCGTAATCTGTTTTTTCTTCAACATCTTTTATGCGGTTAAGGCTTTCAGGGACAAGAATATACAAGCCCTTTTTATCTTTATCTACAAGCGAAGAAAAATACAAACCTACTCGATTAAAATAAAATTCTACACGTACTGTTTTTCCTGCAAAACCAATTACAGACTGTGGTGGATTTTCAAGATGAATCTTTCCGTTTTTCTGAACCTTTATATGTTCAGGCTTTAATGCTACCGGAAAAATCTGCGATGCCAGTGAATGAATTTTTTCATCTTCTTTAGAGGCATTTTCTTCATTTACAGGAGTTAATGTTACCGGGACATTTCCGTCCATGAGGTATTGAAGTACAAGCTCTCGTTCAATTCCCGAAAGTTTTTCGTCATTGTCCGGTTGTTTCTTTTTTTGATTCTCCATTTGTGTTCCCCCACCCATTAAACTGTGAATCAATATCTATCTGTGTAATCTTATATCCATTATGATATGTCAGATATACAGATAAATCAATATGTTCTTTTTGTTTATAAAAACGTACTGGAACCTGTGTTAAATTTTCATTTTCAAAGGCCCGGCAAATAAGATATCTGTCAAATAAATCTTCATCTTTCTGCGGTTCTTTAAACAAAAGATTTAAGTCATTCTTAAAGAAAACATAATTGAACATGTAATCTTCAAAGAAGAAATCTTTAAGATTGTCTGTGCCTTTGCAAAGCTGCTGGCAGAATTTGTCCATTGTAGAAAGCAGCGATGTATTCATTGCTGTACAATCAAGACTTTCTAATCCTTTTATTTCCGGATAAACTGCCGGCTGAAGCTCTTTTATTGTGCTGAACATTTGAGGTGAATTAAAAGCTTTTTCTGAAGTTTTTATATTTGAATTAATTGTTGATGAAAGTCGTTCCGGCTCAAGTTCATTTGTCCACAAAGTACTATCTGCTTTAATCTGGACTTCATTGCGAAGTGTTTCTTCCTGCAAAGTTAAAAGAATAACCTGAGGATTAGAACAAGAAATGAGACCAAATAAAACTAAACAAGGCCCAAGCCAGACAATTTTCTTCATCCTGTTAATTATAATAGATAAAATGCGAATATTCTAGTTTAAAATAAAAAAACCTGGCGCAATGACCAGGTTATGGGCAGTGAGAGGATCGAACTCCCGACATACTCAAATCGGAAATCCGTTAAAAAAAAGAGCGAAAGCTCTTTTTTAGGATTCTCCGACAAAATGTTCCGAAGGAGCGGGAGTGACTGAGGGCTGACAGAATGTCGTGAGTTCCTGAATGGAAAAGAATAGGTTAAATAAAAAAGCCTGGTATAGTAACCAGGCTAACATGGGCAGTGAGAGGATCGAACTCCCGACATTCTGGGTGTAAACCAGACGCTCGTACCAGCTGAGCTAACTGCCCGAATCAATTACAATTGATGTATATAATATATCAAATTAGCAAATTTGTGTCAATAGGATTACTTTAATTTTGCTCCTGAATTACCATCTTATATTTCAAATGCTGCTTTTCAAAATCCTTACATTCCAAAAGTCCGCAAAAAACACTGCTGCTTGTAAAAACAGCAAAAATATCCTGAGCAGAAGCAAACTGAACTTTTTCTGTAAAGAAGGTTTTATGAAGCGGGCGGCCAAATCTAAAATCCTGTTCTGACTGTGAATCTTTTAAATGAAGAATCTTAAATCCGCATAAGGCTGCAGTCTGTTCATCAAAATCCTTTGAGGTTTGAATGATTTGTTCCTGAATAAGTTTATCATCTGCCTGAGTTTTTAGTTTTTTCTGTTCTGCAAACTGTTCACAGGTTTTAATATCAAACACCGGCATAAGTGAATAACCTGCAGACTCTTCTATATTAAAATTTCCAATTCTTGTTCTGTAAAGGCCTATTAAATGAGCAGCAGAACCGCAGGCCTGGCCAATATCACGCGCAAGACAACGGATATAAGTTCCTTTTGAAACAGAAAAATCAATAAGGCAGGTACGGACTTTGCCATTGTCATCTTTTTCAATTTCAAGTATTTCTGAACTGTAAACACAAATCTTTCTTGAAGGTAATTCTACTTCTACACCTTTTCGAACAAGTTCACTAGCACGCTTACCATCAACATGAATGGCGCTGTAAACAGGCGGCTTTTGATCCTGCTCACCGGTAAAAGATTCTACAACTTTTCTTACAGTTTCTTCATCCGGTAAGTCTGCTTGTTTTACAACTTCACCTTCGTAATCAAGAGTGTCAGTTTCTGTTCCAAATCTTATTACTGCTTTATATGATTTATCAAATTCAATAATGTTTCCGGCAAGCTTTGTAAGACGGCCTGTGCATACAACTAAAAGCCCTTGAGCAAAATTATCAAGGGTTCCGGTGTGACCGACTTTAGTTGTATTGAAGGCTCTCTTTACATTATAAAGAGAAGTAAAAGATGTGATTCCCGGCTGTTTGGCCAGGAGTACTATTTTATCCATTTTGTGTAGCGTCGTTTTCTTTGCGTTCTTTTTCAAGCTCGTTCAATTTCTGAACCATTTTGAAGCCCTCTTTCATACCAGAATCTACTACAAAAGTGAGCTTTGGAAACTGACGGATTCTGAGCTTTTTTGCAATTTCACGCTGTATGAATCCTGCAGCAGCATTAAGACCGCTTACACCATTCTTTAAGTCGCCGTCCGGCAAAAAAGAAGAAACATAAACCTTTGCATAGCTTAAATCTTTTGTAACTTCTACACGGTTTATGCTAAGGAAAGAGTTTACACGAGGATCTTTTACATCCCCGCGCATTATGAGACTTGCAATTTCATCACGCAGCTGATCATCAAGCCGCTGGATTCTGTACTGTCCCACTACTCTGCTCCTTCTGAACCTGCAGCTGTAACATTGCGTTTAGCAGCTTCGGCTTCTTCTTCGGCAATTGTCTTACCAAGCTTCTTTGCAACTTCAACAATTTCAAAGATTTCGAGCTTATCGCCAACCTGAATATCCTGCCAGTTTTCAAGACCAATACCACATTCGTAACCTGTTGTAACTTCCTTGGCATCGTCCTTAAAGCGCTTGAGGGAAGAAATCTTTCCTGTAAACTTAACGATTCCGTCACGAATAAGGTTAACGCTTGATGTTCTGCGTACAATACCTTCGCTGACCATACAACCGGCAATAACACCAACCTTTGGTACCTTAAATGTATCTCGAACTTCAACCTGTCCAATAACTTCTTCTTTAGTATCAGGCTGGAGCATACCTTCCATAGCGGCCTGAATTTCTTCAACACACTTATAGATGATATTGTACTTACGAATTTCAACCTGTTCCTGTTCTGCCAGAGTTTTTGCTTTTGGAGTTGGACGAACATTGAATCCGATAATAATTGCATTTGAGTCAGCAGCAGCAAGAGTAACGTCCGATTCGTTGATTGCACCGGCACTTGAGTGAATAACAGAAAGACGGATTTCTCTTGTAGAAAGCTTTTCCAAAGAAGACTTAAGGGCTTCTGCAGAACCCTGAAGGTCTGCCTTAATGATAACCTTAAGTTCTTTAACTTCGCTGTCTGCAATATCACTATAAAGAGATTCCAAAGTTGTCTTCTTAACAGCCTTAGCAGCTTCTACACGCTTAAGTTCCTGACGCTTTGTAGAAATAGAACGTGCATCCTTTTCGCTTTCTGTTACCTGGAACGGATCACCTGCATTAGGCATTTCTTCCATACCAAGAACTTCTACAGGGCTTGAAGGACCAGCTTCCTGAATACGGCGGCCGCGATCATCAAACATAGCACGAACGCGTCCTGAATAAATACCTGCAACAAAAGGGTCTCCCTGATGCAAAGTACCACGCTGAATGATTACAGAAGAAACAACACCTCGTCCCTGATCAACGCGTGATTCAAGAATCTTACCTTCGGCACGACATTCTTCATTTACTTTAAGCTCAAGCATTTCGGCCTGAAGAAGAATCGCATCAAGCAAATCATCAATACCTTCTTTTTTCAAAGCAGAAATGTGAACGTACTGAGTGTCTCCACCCCATTCTTCCGGAGTAAGTCCAAGTTCACTAAGCTGAGTCTTAACACGATCCGGATTTGCTTCCGGTTTATCTACCTTGTTTACTGCAACAATAATAGGAACCTTTGCATCCTTAGCATGAGCAATAGCTTCGAGTGTCTGAGGCATTACACCGTCATCTGCTGCAACAACAAGAACAACAATATCTGTTACCTGAGCACCGCGGGCACGCATCATTGTAAATGCTTCATGACCTGGTGTATCAAGGAATGTAATCTTTCCTTTTTCGGTTGTAACTGAGTAAGCACCAATTGACTGTGTAATACCACCAGCTTCGCCTTCTGCAACATGTGAGTGACGGATAGCATCCAAAGTTTTTGTCTTACCATGGTCTACGTGTCCCATTACAGTTACAATTGGAGCGCGTGGCTTAAGTTCAACACCATCATCTTTTTCGCTTTCAATAACAGTTTCATCATAAAGGCTTACAAGATGAACTTCACAGCCATATTCTGCAGCAAGCAAAGTTGCAGTATCTGAATCGATTGACTGGGTAATTGTTACCATCATACCCATGCCCATAAGCTTTCCGATTACTTCACTTGCCTTAAGATTCATTTTACGTGCAAGGTCAGAAACAGAAATAGATTCCATAATATCGATTGACTTTGGAACTACGCTTGCAGGAGTTTCGACCTTCTTCTTCTGTTCAAAGAACTTGTCGTCGTACTGCTCTTCGTCTTTGCGGTTATAAATCTGCTTCTTACCTTTGAATGCAGCTTTTTTACCAGGTGTTCTTGAATTATCAATTGGCATTGCAGGAGCAGCACCGCCACCCATTCCAGGGCGAGGTCCACGGAAGTTCTGACCTCCGTTACCACCAAAGCGCTGTCCGCCAGCCTGGCCTTTATTATTATGACGATTTCCAAAGCTACCGTCCTTGTTACCGTCTCTTTCGCGGTTCTGATAGCCTTGTCTAGCCTGTGCACCGGTAAAACCACTTCCTTCACGGCTGAAATTCTTCTGACCGCCTGCAAACTGTCCGCCTTTATTAAACTGGTTCTTGTTTGCATTGCGACCTTTATCCGAAAGATTTCCGGCCTTTACATTTGGTCTTGAAGGATTGAGTTCAAAAGTAGTCTTTGGCTTTTCACCTGCGTCGCTTTTCTTTTCGGCACCAGAAGCTACAGTTTTCTTAACTACAATCTTCTTTGTAGCTTCGCCTGTTTTTGCAGGAGCTGCACCACTAGTAGAAGCCTTCTTTTTAACAACTACAATTCTCTTTTTTTCAGGCGTTGCAGCCGGCTTTTCGGCAGGAGCACTGTCTTTCTTTTTGTGAACTACAAATTCTTGTTTCTTTTCAGTTTCTTCTGACATATATTATTCTATTCCTCGTCCTCTTCAAATTCCAATTCTATACCGCAGTTAGGGCAAACTTTTGTATCAAGTGTAATTTTTGCACCACATTCAGGACAGAAGTATTCTTCCTCTTCTTCAGATTCAGTTTCTTCCTGAACCGCTGTTTCTTCTTCTGCAGCTTCATCGGATTCCTGCTGAGCTTCGGCTTCTTCTGTGCCTTCTTCAACAAACTCAACATTC
This sequence comes from Treponema sp., assembly GCA_017551545.1. Taxonomy (GTDB): domain Bacteria; phylum Spirochaetota; class Spirochaetia; order Treponematales; family Treponemataceae; genus Treponema_D. The sequence goes on from JAFZLJ010000138.1 coordinate 16,950, forward strand.
TGATTAATAAGGTCATTAATAGTATCCAAAGCTTCTTTTGAAACTCCTTCAATATTAATTCTATTATCATCATAAGCTTCAACAAAGTCCTGAATCTCTTCGATTCCGTTTGCTTTAAGAAGCTCTGCAACTTCTGCGTCAACTCCAGGGAGTTCTGCAACTGTTGTAATTTCATCGTATGATTCTTCAACTTCATCATTAAACAATGCATGTGCATTCTGAACAGTGCTGAACTGTGAAAGATCCATTTCTTCGGCCTGTTCAATTGTCTTAACATCAATGTTCCAGTCGCACAAGCGGTTTGCAAGTCTTACGTTCTGTCCCTGACGTCCGATTGCCAAAGAGAACTGAGATTCTTCTACAATTGCAAGTGCCTGTCGTTTGTCTGCATCTGTAATAAGAACGCGTCCAACCTGAGCTGGAGACAAAGCATTTTTAATAAACTCAACAGGATCTGGATCCCAGCGAAGTACATCAATTTTTTCATTCAAAAGCTCGCGGATAACATTCTGAATACGAATACCCTTAAGACCAACACAAGCTCCAACAGGATCAACTTCTTCACGCTTTGTAGAAACAGCAATCTTTGTACGGTAACCTGCATCGCGAACGATCTTTACGATTTCTACAGTTCCGTCTGCAATTTCTGGAACTTCTTTTTCAAGGATTGAGCTTACGAGCTTTGGATCGCTTCTTGAAAGAATAAGCTGAAGTCCTGTAGATGTCTTTTTGATGTCTACAATAAGAGCCTTAATACGGTCATTCTTTTCGTAGAACTCAAGCTTAGACTGATATTTTACAGGAAGCACACCTTCAAGACGTCCTGCATTTCCAAGGTCTACATAAATGTTACCGTTACGTTCACGCTGATAGTAGCCAATGATGATTTCACCAATCTTGTCTTTATATTCGTTGTAAAGTGAGTCTTTGAAAGTTTCGTTCAAGCCCTGGTGAGCTGTCTGCTTACCTGTAGAAACAGCAGAACGGTCAAAAGATTTTGGATCTTCAAGAAGGTCAATTTCGTCACCTTCTTCAAGGTCTTCACTGAGTTTTTTAGCATCTTCAAGTTCATATTCGCGAACAGGGTCATAAACTCCGTCTACAACAACCTTGCGTGAATAAATATAAACATCAGACATATCATCTTCAAACTTTACGATTGCATTTTCATCTGTACCGTAAGTTCTCTTATATGCAGCTTTAAGAGCCTTCTCTATTGTCTGCTTTACAGAATCCTCAGAATATCCTTTTTCCTGAATCAACTGGCGAATTGCCTCTGCCATTTCTGACATAAAAATCTCCTCGTGGTTATAGCCATTGTGGCTGCCACATTTTTATTTATTATATGTAAATTTAGCTTTTGCTATATTTTCAAATGCTATTTTATTTTCTTTGCCGTCCTTAACAAGAACAACGCTTTTATCGTCTGCAGATTTTATTGTTCCGCTGACCCAGTCATTTACTGTTTTGTCCCACACACGAACCTCGCGGCCTGTAAATACCGAAAACTCTGCGGCATTTTTAAGGTTGTGTTCAATGCCTGGGCTTGTAAGTTCCATTGTAGTTTCTTCTGTTCCAAGAAGTGCTTCAAGACGTGTAAGAAGTACGCGGTGAACTTTTGCACAGTCATTTACACCGATATTTTGTGCAGGATCTGTGCCTGTAATAATTGCAGAAATCTTTGTTACAGTTTTAGCCGGAACAATTTTAAGGTCAACAAGCTTGTAGCCCATGCCTTC
>JAFZLJ010000012.1 GCA_017551545.1 Treponema sp.
AATATCTAGTTGATTAAGTTTCTTTGATTCAGAGAATCCCAGTAAATAGCATTTTTTATCATCTACTTTATAAACCACCGTATTCTCTCCGGGCTTTATATAATCTGGTTCTCCAAATTCTTTTTTTATTTTTTCATATTTGGTTCCCAATGCAAGTCTGCCCAATTTCTCTTTTACATTTGTAATTTCTTCTTTATAAAAACGAGGTCCTCTGATATCTGTATATAAACACACAGGAGATTCAGTCCAAGAATCAAAAATCGTTAGATTATTTAATCTATACAGTGAATTAAAATTCAGAACATATAAAATATATCTATTTTCGCAGTTTTTAATAGATCTATAATGTTGGACACTTATAAATCTATTTTCTATACATGTACCTTCATCATAAAATGGTATTGTAATCTGAAAATTTTCTTTTCCAAATTTCCAGATTATTTCTTTATAAGACGTTCCAGGTTTTAACTCTGCTAATTTAGATACTGGATATATAACCAATTCTTTTAGAAGATAAAATCCTACTAAAAGCAGTAATATGAATATAATAAGAGTGCCTCTTTTTTTTATTATCATCTCTATTTTCCTTCTTCTTTATTTTTCTTTTAATTCTTTCCTTCTAATGACGCCATCTTCTACAACGTTAAAAAAACATAATCGATATTCGAACTTTTGTTTATAAAACCATAACTGATATGATGTATTATCATCAACTTTATATACAACAAATTTATCAGGATTGGTCGAGCGTATACCGAATATAAAATAATTCCCAGTAACAACATCGGGTATTCCATAATTCCATACTAGTTCTCTATATGTTGTATTTCTTTTGACATTAACCATATTTTTTTTGGGATGGCATATTCTGTTTGTCAGATAATACATCCCAAAGAGAATTATAGATAATAGCATATAATGTTTAATATATTTAATGTTTATTTTCATTTTTCTAACCCACATTCATAATAACCTACAAAACGTGTATATTCTCCACCGGAGATTGCGCCTAATTCATTTTTTGGATCAACAATTGTCTTTGGTTCACCATTATACTCTCCAAAATTTGGAGCATAATGACCTGGTTTTTGTGACCAAGTTCCAGTCTTTTCTAATCTGTAAAAATGATAAACCATTTTCGACTTCTTTGTTACTGGATCCAAAATGACTCCAGCAACAATAGCAACCTTCCAATTTCCTGGCGTAACATCTCCATCCAATGTAGTAGGTTTAAAAGTATAACCAATAGCTTCTGCATCTGCTGTCACAAGTTGTACAAGTTTATTACAGTAATCATCCATTGTTTTAGCTGCATCTAATTCCGCCATCCTATTGCACAACTCACCTGGCTTCACCATTTTTCTACACAACATTCCTGGCTGCAATCCATAATCTTCTCCAGTTTTAAAATCAACACCTAGTTTTTCATTTCTCAATAAATTAAATGCATATGCATAACAATTAGTTTTATCACAATAGTCTTTACTACCAAAAATAGCTTGATTAAGAGGAAGAATTCTTCCCTTTTTCATACCTATCATCTTTTTAATATCATTTGGGAAACCCATATCTGAATGAGGTATTTTTTGTACCGAAGAAGGAGCCGCCATTCTTCCATCAGGATCTGTATATCTCACCGGATTATTGCTTGCATAATGGTACAAATGAAAATTGATGTGGTTAAAGATTCCGCCCATACCAGGTAAGTTGCCGTTATGACGCTTTGCCTCATCACTTGTCGGGGCAACCGGGAAGTATTCTCCCGTGTTCATAGCAGGATCAGCACTTATCCACCTTGAGTATTTCGGATCTAAATATCGTGCGCCATAGTAATACAGGCCAGTTTCTTCATCAAGTTCCTTTGCACTAAACTTATAAGGAAGCTTTGCAATGAGTGAAATCTGTGTCTTTAAGTCTATCCAGGTTTCACCGTACGGCGTGTATTCTATCCTCTGGTATTCATCTCCGTTACAGTCCGTTACAAGCTGTGCAGAGCCTAAGTGGTCACTGTGATAGAAGAATGTGTTTTCATTCTCTTCTCCGGCATATGTATTGTAACTTCCGATACGGCTTGCAAGGCGCTCGGTTCCAAGATAGATGTTCTTTGTTACTTTTCCACCCCGGTCTTTAGATGCGTTATCTATGTGCCATACCCAGTAGTCGTTAAAGTAAAGGGTTTCACTGTTATGAGTATATTTACTTGCACGTTTGCCGTTTGCACCGTATGTGTAGCCTACTGTTATAGCTTCATCAGAAGTTTCTACAAGCTGGTTTTCTGCATTCCATTCATAGGTGCGGCGGTCGGTCTTTCTGTGATGAGTTTTCGAGCCTTCTGCTGACTCTTCTTTATTAAACACACCCCAGCCTTCGTTCATTCCATAGGTCTTTTCCTTAAGTTCTTCTATCTTGTAGAGATTGTCGTCGTCTTCTGTTCCGAATGCTCCCGTCTGTTCTGCAAGAAGGTTTCCTACTTCGTCATACTTGTAATAACGCGTTCCAATACGTGCATAACGATGTGCGCATCCTTCTTCGACTTCATAGTCAAACTCATAGTTCAGGTCGTCGCCTTTTTTAGAGCCCGTAACGGTTACTTCGCTTGATTTCTTTGTCTTCATGTTGCCGAGCCTGTCGAATGAGAAGGTCTGCTCGTATTCGCTGAAATGTTCAGGACTTGATAAACCGTATCTGTTAAATTCTGTTTCGCCATGTACATATGTCAGCTGGTAGAGGCTGTCGTATTCATAGCTCTGGGTTGTCCTGTAGTTTCCATCCCCGCCATTTAAACAGTCGTTGGTGTACCTTCTGATGTTTCCTGCCTCTGTAAAGTCGTACTTTATGTTCTGGTAAAGGGAGCCTTTTTTTGATGTAGTCTTTATTGCATCAAGGAGGCGTGTTTCTTTTTTGTAGCTGTATGTCGTCTCTACTCCGTTCGCGTATTTTATGTAAACTCTCTGACCGCACTCGTCGTAGCCGATGTCATCAACATAGTCACCGTTTGATCCGAGTACCGAACATATCTGTCCCGCGTCGTCATACACGTAAGTAATTTCTTCGCCGTCAGGATATTTCATCTTTTCCATTTGTCCGAGGTAATTACTTTCGTATTCCATTACGGCTTCTATGTCTTTGCCGTTTACATCATGCTGTTTCATTACGCGTACTTCTTTTTTAATTTCTCCTAAAGAGCCGTATTCAACTTCGACAGTTCCCGTTACATCTTCTGTCTTTACAAGGCGGCCCGAAAAGTTTCCTGACTCAGGCTTTCCGTAAGTAAAGCGCGTTACTACAGGATTTCCGTTTTTATCTTCGTAACGTTTTTCTGTCAGACGGTTCAAGCCATCGTAGATGTAGTTTATCTTTCGCCCTTCGTTTAAAAGGCGTGTGTTTGACATATGTATCATATTAGATGATGCATCATAATCATAATAATATGTTCCGCCGTCAACACTGGAAAGTTCTGTCTTTCG
>JAFZLJ010000013.1 GCA_017551545.1 Treponema sp.
AGGAAGTGCTTTTTTTCTATATTTTAGAGCTTACTTATTTGGCGTCTGCAGCCTGTCCAGCGTTACTCTGAGCGTTAGAATCAGAATCTTCGTACAAGCTAGATACGAAATCTTCTTCTGTTGCTAACTTAGACTTCTCAAGGTAGCGGTTAACCTGCTTGTTACCAAACTTAGACATTTCGGCAGCCTGGCGATCAGACTCTTTCTTACCAATGATTCCCCAGAGGTCTTCATCAGCGATATCGCGGTCTGATGTAAGAATAGCCTTGTCGTAAATGATCTGTACATCTTTGAAGTATCCAATGAAGTCTCCACCAATGTGAGAAGCATCGCGAGTAATTTCGAAGCCTGCAAACTTGATGAAAGGTGTTCCTCTTGGATAGATTGGGTAAACGCGGATTTCGCGGTTACGGATTTCTGAAATGTACTGTGGGTTGTTCCAGCGGAGTTCTTTCCATCCGTCGAAACCAAGATATCCCATGAAATAGCGGCGTTCTACGTTGTCGTTATCTGTAAGGTGTACATAAAGTCCGTGTGGGAACTGCATACCCATTGTTGTAACTTTAATAGATTTGATTGTTCCTACATTCTTTACAACACCAAATCCACCTTCGAACAATGTCTTTTCGAATGAAGGATTCTGAGCAACGTTGAATGAAGAAGCATCTTCATCTTCGCTCAATGGCTTTCTTTCACCGTCATCACTAACAGTAGAAAGTGGTTCGTAAGCAGGGATATCAAAAGGAGGTACGATTCTAGCATTTGCATTTGAGTTCCAGGTAGGGAATACAATGCGAACACCCATTACGTTCTTTCCTGCAAATGGAACATCTGCTGTTTCTTTTACTGGAGCAGCAACTACCTGAGAATCTGCAAGACTCTGAACTGTCTTTGCAGAAGAATTCAATGTAACTTCCCATTCCGGAAGAGACAAAGAAGTTCTCATAAGATCTTTCTGTTGCTTAGTAAAGGTTGAACCTGCACTAACAGCGTAGTCCATTGTTGTACGCTTGTTCTGCTTTGATACTACCTTACCATCTGAGTCAGTAAGTTCGTAATCAGCATCCAACTGTGTAAAATCGATGAGCATAGCTTCTTCAGCAAAAGCAACGCCACCTACGAGCAGCATAGCAGCTGCAATTAAACCCAAAGTCTTCTTCATATTGAAGCTCCTTTTTTTATACTAATTCGATGTAGCCTTGTATAATAAACTATTATCTTATAAGTATTCTATTTTGTCAACGCTTTTTTTTATTCAAAAGCATATTTTCCATCAACAAAGACCTGCACTTCCTCTATGTGCGGGAAATTGTTTTTTATGTTTTCCTTAAGAAGTTCAATGCCATCTCTTATAGAAATAACATTGTCTCCCATATATATAATATCGGCAGAAAGGTCTATATATACCACCTTGTTCCTTTCAAAACATGAATTTATTTTTGTTCCAGGGGTAAAAAGATATTTAGTACGTTCAAGTCCTGAGCCAAGTACAAGCTCATCTGCAAAATAAGCGATTGAATCTTTATTTGGATTTTCTTTTAAATATCGTGTTTCGAGTACATATTTTCCTTCATCTACACAAGGAAACATAAATACATATTTTTTACCGTAGCTTTTTTTTGCATAAATTCCGGCAGAAATTATTAAAAAAAGAAACGCAACGCCTGCGGCAATATAAATCGGAATATATTTTTTAAAGTCAATTTTCATTTGCAGAAGTAAATCCTTTTGAGCGCTCAAAGTGTGTTATAAACGCTGCTATTCCATTATATATTCCAAGGGCTGCTTTTTTCAAGTATGTATCATTATTCAAAAGGAGTGCTTCTTTTTCGTTTGAAACAAATCCAAGCTCTATGAGGACACTAGGCATGTTTGAATTTTTAACTACGAACCATTCTTCTGCCTTGATTCCTCTGGCCTTTGACTGATCTCCAATCTGGCTCTGAAGTCCATCCATTATGAACTTGGCAATCATTATTGATTCAGTTGTATATTCTTCTTCGAGCATTGAATTAAGAATTGGGAAAAGTGAAGAATCATCTGTTGTAGATTTGTCTAATACTGTACGGCGGTATCCCGGTGAAAGGTACCATACTTCATAACCTGAAGAAGTTTTATTAAGCGAAGAGTTTACATGCACAGAAATAAACAATACTGCTTCATCTTCCTTAACCTTTACATTATTTGCAATTTCTGTTCGTTCCTGAAGTGTAAGGAAAACATCTTTGTTTCGTGTAAGAATAATCTGCTTGTCCGGATATGCAGTTTTAAGACGCTCCCCAAGTAATATTGCAACCTTAAGGTTTATGTCTTTTTCCTGGATAGTAACATCTTTGCCGTTGATTTTGTATGTTTTAAGGGCACCAGGATCTTTTCCACCGTGGCCTGCGTCTATGAGGATTGCCCCTACTTTAAACATTGTTGAATTATTTTCTTTGAACATCTGGTCGGCATCGTTCATGAATTTCTGCGAAACATATATTTTATTATTTTTAATTTCAGGTGCATCTGTTGTTTCAAAGCGAACATTATCGAGCATTACAATGCTTTCGTTATTTCTGAAGGTTATCTGGTGTCCGTCTTTTTCGAGCATTCCTGTTTCAGAAAGTGAATCCCAGTAAAGTGTAATTCCTTCTGACTTTGCCTTGTCCATTAACGAAATATCGTTTGCTGCAAAGAGCGACGAAAATAAAGAAATTGTCATTAAAAATAAGATATATTTTTTCATATCACACTCATATATTTATCAGAACCCTTCGACAAGCTCAGGGACCCCGTTTTTTCTAGTAACCCTATTTCTTACTATCGGAATAATAAACTGCTGCTTGAATGCCACCGCGCATGATTGCCTTAAAAAACAATTTTTTATCTAATGCCGGATGCTTTGCACGAAGAAGGTCAAACTTGCGCAGAGTGTCTGCAATTGTATTAAAATTCCAGTCTGTAAGATTTTGATATTCCAAAGTATTTAAGAAATCAGGAAGCTGAGATGCAACCGGTGTATCTGCGGCAATCTGGCCCTGAAGTTCGTTAAGCTGATTTTCTGTAAGTTTACCAAATGCATCTGGCGGAAAGTTTTCTTCGTCTGATTGTGTAAGGCCTGAAAGATAATCATCTGTTTCTTTTGTGTTTGGTTTAAGAGTTATGAAAACATTTGAAACAGCGTCTTCTGCAGCTTTGATTGCTGTTGCTCTGTCGTTGCTTACTGCAATTATGTTTCCGCATTTTTCTACGTTGTTGCGTGGAAAATCAACCTTGCTTCCGATGCTTACAGTTGCACGAGGAAGTTCATCAAAAACAGCCTTGTCTGTAAACTCTGTGATATTTTCTATGTATTCAACAGTTCCAGGAATGCTCATCCAGGCGCGTTCTGCAGAAGTGCGGACACATGGAACTTCAAAAAGCTCATAAGGAGCCGGGAGCGATGAACATAGTGCCGACGGTGTGTATGTTACCGATTCTGCGCGATCCAGCAGTTTTTCAGGCTCATTGCCTGTTGCTATAAGGAGGCCCTGTTCTGTAAGGTTTAAGTCGCTTGCATAAGGATAAGTCCAGCCAGACATATAGCCGCCAGAAAGACGAGCAGCAATTTCACCAATCATTGGACCATTTTTTGTATATTTAATATCAGCCTTTGCAGCACCACAAGTTAAGCCTTCTGCTTTGGCACCAAGGGCAAATACAGAAATAAGTTCGTCGTGCATTTTCTGCGGGATGTCTGCCGGCATTGTGTGACCAATTTCTATAAAGTAAGGTGCATATTTTATATGACGGATTGCAAATCCTGTAACAATAAACTTTCCGTTGTAAACTAGAGCATCAATAGAAAATTCAGGACCGTCCATGTATTCTTCTATAATTGCATAACCAGTGCGGGAACACTCTGTTGCAATTTTTACTGCAGGAAGGAATTCTTCTTTTGTACGTACCATTCTGCAACCACGGGCGCCCATATTGTCTACAGGCTTTACTACAAACGGAAAATCCATTTTATTCAAAACTTTTTCAATCAGTCTTTCAGAAACATCTTCTTTTCCGGCGCGGATAAACTTTGGAGAAGGAACTCCTTTTTCTTCAAAGCAGGCGCGCATCTGAGTTTTAACGCTTGCATTTGTTGCTGCTTCAAAGCTGTGTGCAGGAAGTCCAAGTTTTTCACAGACATAGCTTACGCTTGCAGAAAAATCTGTTCCGGCTGTAAAAACTCCTTCTAATCCTTCTGCGGAATTTTTAAGGCGTGTACAAAGTTCTAGAATTCCTTCTTTATCTTTTAAGTCAATTTTAAAAAACTCATCGGCTTGTGGAATACAAACTGCTTTTGGGTCTGCATCTACTACAATTACATGAAATCCGAGTTGTTTTGCACTTAAAATAGCAGGCTTTTGCATTAATCCTGCGCCAAGAATTACTATATTTTTCATTTGTCCGCCTTTTTACGGCAATATATTTCTACCGTGTCGCCAAGCTGCATTAAATGTGAATATTTGTCTATAAGATTCCACTTTACACTGCCTTTCTGAATATTTTCTTTCTGGCAGACCGGGAATCGTTCGGGATGATGACCTGTTGAAACAATTTTTATTACTTCAAAACCGTATTTCTTTAAGATTTTCTGTGCTTTTGAAGGCTCCCAGATTGAAAAATGGTCAATCGGACTGATTGTATAAAAATGATCAAGATTGCTTTTTGCAGAAATACCTTCACCTGAAGGAGTTGCAAATGCAAATATTCCACCCTCTTTTGTAATTTCAGAAATCTTTGAAAGCACGCTGTCTAAATCTTTAAAATGTTCAATTACATACCACATAGAAACAGAATCAAACTGCGAAATACCAAATTCTTTCTGACAGTCAATCTGCGGAAAAGCGCTGCATGCAGACGGAAAGCGTAACTTAGTTTTTACATAATGAATTGCTTCTTCCGAAATATCTGTTCCAAAAGGATTAAGTCCAAGCTCACTTGCTGCAGCTAAAGATGGTCCGTATGCACAGCCAATATCAAGGTAGTTTTTTCCGCCTAAGTCATCCTGTAAGGCATTTATAATTTCAAGTCGTCTTGTACACTGAGCTTTTATGGAATTAAAGTCTTCTTCATAAGTTTTACCGTACTGCTTTTTGTAATCTTCAAAAAAGTACGATTTTTTATACTGCATTTCTTCTTCTGCAGTAAAAGACATGTATACAATTCCGCAGTTTCTGCAGCGGCGGTATGTTCTTCCTGCATTTCTTGAAATAACAGGGTCCGGCTTTGCATTTTTACCAGATTCTTCTGATTTTTGACCACAGACAGGACAGTATAATTTTTTACCAAGAGCAAGCTTTTGAATATAAGAGCCAAGTGATTTTTGCTTTATGCTCATTTTCATCTGAGGATATAAAAGCGGTGATTCAAGAGCCTTCTGCATTTTTAAGGAATCTATTTTTCCATGTGGAATAAATGCAAAATCATATTTTTGTGCAAGGCGTTCGTGAAGCTTTGTTGTTGCAACCATTATTACAGCACATCCGGCAAAAGCTGCTTCAAATGCTGTTAGTCCGTAATGAGAAACAACTAAATCATATTCAAAAATCTTTTCGCGAAGGTTTTCTACAGGAGGAATAAAATTTATATTTAAAATATTTCTGTACTTTTCAACATTACTTACAATTGCGGTAACTTTTGCACCAGGAAGATTTTTTACAAGTGTCTGGGCTGCAGGGAGTGTAAGACTTGCAGGATCTTCGCCGCCAATACAGACAAGTACTTTTTCTATATTATGAGTGTGTTCTGCCTTTACATTTACAGGCTTTGAAATATAGCTTGTATCAAAAAGATTAGGCAGGCGGTCAATATCATAAGACGGAATTATGTCTAAAAGATAATCAGAGTATTCCGAAAAACCAGAACCTTCATCAAGACAAATGAGTTTTTTGCATTTTGAAAAACTCTGTGCCTGTTCTGGTGAAAGCTTAAAATTATCGGTGATTATTACAGGATTAAAGGTTTGATCAGGAAGCGCATTGATTATCTGCCAGTTTTCAAGCCCTTTTTCTTTATATTCATCAAGAATTGAAGCAGTTTCTGCAAGAGTGCAGTCATCAGGGATATAAACAAAGCCTTTTGTTTCAACTGCAGCACTAAGACAACGATGAAGATGCCCAGTTCCCTGCCCTTTGACTACAGACGGCACAAAAACAACCGGATTATTTACGGCATCTGAATTGCAGGCAGAAATAATCTGTTCTGTTGTATATGGTTCTTTGCAGTTTTTAAGATAATTTACAATGCTTATTGCCCTAAGATAATCAGAGTATGTGTCTATTGTTGTTCTAAGCTCGGGATAATTAAAACGAACAGGAGCTTTTATAAATTCACACTTGAACTTGTCTTTGTGATTGTAAAGGGCTGGTCCAACATGTTCGTGGTCGTAAGGATTATCTGTTTGAGTAGCTGCATCTAAAAGCGACTGGGCGCTGAAGATTTCTACGCCCGAACCGTGAGGAAGTCCTGTGTAAGTTAAATAATCACAAGGATGACGACCTTTATTTCTTGCTTCAAATTCTTCTACACTAGCCTGTGCTGCTTCATAAAACAAAAAAGGATTGTCTGCAGTGGCGCGGATTATTGTTTCTACTTTAAGTGTTTTTATAAGGTCACAGAAACGTTTTAAAACATCATCTAGGTCGCCGGCAAAGCAGTCAAAACCGTTTTGTTTACAGATTGGTTTTAAAGTTTCATATGATTCGTGGTCTGTTGCTACGTAATATTTGTCTGCCTTTACCTTTTTCATGGAAGTTAAAACCCACGCAAGCACAGGCTTATCACCAAGCATTTTTAAAGCTTTTCCGGGTAAACGAGAAGAAGATAATCTGCACTGAACAATTACTGCACGCTTAGTTTTCATTAATTTCCGCCTGTGGCAGCTGTTCATGCCAGTCTTTTATAAAGGTTTGTAAGTCCATTTTGAACTGATATTTATTTTTTTCTACCCATTCCTTTGCTGCTTTAAACTGACGTTTTGCTTCAAGATATCCGCAGGAAGAATGGAAAAGGAATTTTATAAATGATGAGTTTTTAATGAATGCAGCTTCGTTTTTATATTTTGGAACTTCGTTTTTAAGGTAATATCTTAAATAATCCTGATTAATTGTTCTGTCATCTACAGAAGGTTCATCTACATAAGAAAACTGAAGCATTGTTGTAAGCTTTGTTTCTTCACCCCAGAGCCACGAACGAACTGCAAGATCAAGATTCTGCCAGTAAGAAGATTTAATTGTATAGTCAAAGCCGCCAAGCTGAATGAATTTCTTGCGGTTATAAAGAGCTACATAATCTTTAGGGTAAATTGTTTTTTTACCGTCTGTTACTACAGAAGAAGAATCAATTACAAAGTGTCCCTTTTCTGCTCCCGGAGTAAACAGTGTATTAAGGCCGTTTTTGTTTTTATCGAGCAGGCGTGGAACAACACAGTAGATTTTTGAACTTGTAAGGCGGTCTGCAAGATTTTTTAATACTGCCCCGCTTGGAATATAAAGGCTGTCGCGAAGAACAAGAACATAATCTGCATCTATTTCGCTCATTGCAAGATTGATTAATTCACCGTCTGAAGCTTTTTCAAGAGGAATAAAAAATTTAATATCAGGATATTTTTTAGAAATATCTTCGATTGAGTAATTTGAACTGTCGTGTTCAATAGAAATTATTGAACGGAAGTTGCAGCCAATTAAGTTTTCAAAAACATTGAGTTTAAGATGACTTGCACTTGAATGTAAAAGAATTACAGAAATATTAAGTACATCAGGCGAATTATTAACTTTTCCGCCAAGTACTGTCATATTAATCTGGTGTTCATCAAAAGTTGAAGGTATAGAACTCATCGCAACCTCCGCATTTATCACAGTAAGCCTTGTTTATATTATCTCTTAAGTGTATGTCAAGCTTTTTCCATACAGTTTCAATGCCTTCGTCAAAAACGTTACCTGCGATGTCATCTAAAACGCGGCTGTAGCATACAGGAACGTCCCCATTGCAAAGAATTGTCAGATCACGACGCAGATGCCAGCAAACATTTCTGTCTAATGGTGAAAGATCTGCAGGTTCTTCGTTTTTGAGTAAGCCTGCAAAGCTGTTGTATTTCTGAATTATAAAGTTTCCGTGACTTTCGCTTGTTTTTTCATTCCAGTAGCGGAAAAATCCTTCAAGCTGTGGTTCGTTTGCATTCATTCTTACAAACTGAGGATATATGCAGCCTGAAAGTAATTCTTCAAGTTTTTTTACTGTGTCGGCGGCGCTTATAAGATTAAAGTCTTTTCCTCTAAGCTGGGCGCATACATTTGGATCAATGCCATCCATTGAAACTACGAGCATAAGCTTTTGCCAGCCGTTTGTGCGTTCTGAAACGGCGTTAATGATTGGAGCAACTTCCTTAGCAAAATTTTCTGGAATTGAACAACCGTCTGCTTCTATAAGAACAGAAAGTCCTTCGTAAGAAAGGATTTTTTCTATTATTTTAAGTAAATCAGGATTATTAAAACATTCGCCCCAGGCAGAAAGTCCTACAACTGCTTCTCCGGAAAAGTCTGCAATCTGGTCTATGAGCTTACAGGCGTTATCAAAACTCATTACTTTTGCTGCTTCACAAGCTTTTACACCTTCTTTTTTCAATAATTCAGCAGGATACGGGCAATAGGTGCACTGTCCCTGACATTTTTGAGCAAGCTGAAGATTATAGAATGCAGGAACTGTTTTTAGGATTTCTGCACTTTTTGCTGCATATTCAGACAACTCAACAGCATCTTCGTTTGAAATACCGCTTTCGTAAAGCTTCTGACATGCAATAAATGTTTCTTTTTTGCGGCAGTCAAAGGCAAAACGGAAAAGTCTCCAGTCTACTGGAGCAAGAACTGTTTCTACTTCAAAGGAATTTATGTCTGTTTTGATAATATCCATGAGGCTGTGGCGTGTGATTTTCTGGTCGCCGGTAGCTTTTGCTGTTGTTTTAGAAAGCTCTTTAAGAATTGCAATTGTTCCTTTGTCTAAAACCTCCGGTGCAAAACCTTCAGGATAGCCTTCGGCAAAGGTATATTCTGCTTTATAATCAAAATGAGTGCTTAAAAGCCCCTGAGTAAGAGTTTTATTTAAGAAAAGACAGTCTGCATAGCTGAAAATCAAAGATTCTGCACCTGATTCACTGCAAATTTTGTCTAATTCTTCTAAAAGCTCACTGATTGTTGAAAGTCCGCTGATTGTGCGTACTTCAAAACCAAAGGATTCTGCAGCAGAAAGACACAATTCCTTTGCGCTTTTGTCCGAGAAAACCTTTTCTTCTTCATATTTATTTTTTTCGTCAAATAAAACAACAATACTTTTCATCAACTTCTTTATCGGCAATTGGTTGAACAAGTTAATGGAATTAAGATAAAATAAAGGCATGGGTGCACAGGCAGAACAACTGACAGAACAATTAAATCAAGTCTTTTCTGTTTCGCAAATTACTTCTTATATAAAAGAAATTCTTGAAACTGCATTCACTACAATAGTTGTAGAAGGCGAAATTTCTAACTGGAGGCCTTCAAGCTCTGGACACGTCTATTTTACCCTCAAAGACAATACTGCACAGCTTAAGGCAGTTATGTTCAAAGGCTCGCTCTACTCTCTTACCTTCAGACCAAAGGATGGCGATAAGGTACGCTGTACAGGCCGCATTTCTGTATATGAACCTCAGGGAAACTACCAGCTTATTGTAAATAAAATGGAAGCAACAGGTGCCGGCGATATTCTTGCAATGCTTGAAGAACGAAAGAAAAAGCTTGCCGCCGAAGGATTATTTGATGAACAGAACAAAAAGCCTTTGCCGCTACTTCCACGCACAATTGGTGTTGTAACAAGCCCTACTGGTGCCGCAATCCGTGATATTCTGCAGGTCAGCAGGCGCAGAAATAAAACTATTAATGTGATTGTGTTGCCGGCGCTTGTTCAAGGTGATGGAGCGGCTCAGACAATAGTTAAAATGATAGAAATTGCAAATTATTATAAGCTTTGCGATATTCTGATTGTTGGCCGAGGCGGTGGTTCGCTTGAAGATTTACTTCCGTTCAGTGAAGAAGCAGTTGTACGTGCAGTTGCAATGTCTGAAATTCCTGTAATTTCTGCAGTAGGCCACGAAATTGACTGGGCCTTGTGCGATTACGCTGCCGACAAACGAGCCGCAACCCCTTCTGCAGCAGCAGAGCTTGCAGTTCCGCTTTTGAGTGATATTACACAGGATATTACGTACTACAAAACAGAGCTTTACAATGCAATTAAGCAGAAAATAGAAAATAAACGGTTGATTGTTCGTGCATTCGACCCATCTGCATTGGAAATACGCTTCAGAAACATCCAGCAGCCGCTTTTAAACCGCTTTGATAACGCAAAAGAAGGGCTGAAAGATGGAATTCTGGAAAAAATTAATGATTTGCGTACTAGAATTGCAACTTGTAAGACAGTTTTAGAAAATGCAAGCCCGCAGACTATTCTGAATCGGGGATATTCTATGGTTTGTGATGAAAACGGGACTGTTATACGAGATTCGGCGCAGGTAAACACAGGACAAAACTTAAAAATTACTCCAGCAAAAGGAGTTATAGAGGTAACTGTAAAATAGAAACGTCATTGCGAGCGTAGCGTGGCAATCCAGTTGATAAATGGATTGCCACGTCGCTGACGCTCCTCGCAATGACGAGAAAAGGAGATTATAATGAATACATTCGAAGAAAACTTATCTAAGCTTGAACAGCTTACGACTGACATAAAACGCAGCGACATTTCGCTCGAAGATGCCCTCAAGGACTTTGAAGAAGGCATTAAGCTCGCTGCAGGCATGGAAAAACAGCTTGATGAAATAGAAGGCAAAGTCCAGATTCTTATGAATGAACCAAATCCTATGGATAAAAGCAACCAGCCTGAATTTGACACATTTTCTGAACAAGGTGACGTAAACGGAACAAGAAAATGAGCCAGACTAACCCTGTACGCACATTAAATGCCGAAGTAGCTCGTAAAATTGCAGCGGGAGAAGTAATTGACCGCCCTAATGCAGTTGTGCGTGAGCTTATAGACAACGCAATTGACTCTGGTGCAACTCAAATTACTGTAGAAATCACTGGTGGTGGTATAGAAAAAATCCGTGTAATAGATGACGGGTGTGGAATGACCAAAGAGGACCTTCAGAATTGTGCACGTCCTCACGCTACAAGTAAAATTGCTACCGAAGTTGATTTAATGAACCTTTCTACACTTGGTTTTAGAGGTGAAGCACTTGCATCTATTGCAGCAGTTGCCAGGCTTAGCATTACAAGCGGCGGGTTTAAGATGCGTGCAAGCATTACAGAAGATCATATAATTGAACCGGTTGCAGTTACAAAAGGAACAATAGTACAGTCAGAAGGCCTTTTTGAAAATTTCCCGGCACGCAGACAATTTTTGAAACGCCCTGCTACAGAAGGTGTTATGTGCAGGAACACTTTTATAGAAAAAGCAGTTTCGCGCCCTGATATTTCGTTCAGATTTATTAGCGACGGAGAAACAAAGCTTGATTTACCTGCAGGACAGACCTTGCGCGACAGATTTGTTGATGCAAACAGATATGAATATGACAAGAATCTTTTTTATGAAGTAAAAGGAAGTGCTTCGGGCAGCGAACCAGACTGGTCGTTCAGTGTGATTACTGGAGAGCCTGCAGTAAGCCGTTCTAACAAAAAAGACATTTATATTTACACAAACGGTCGGCGCATTCAGGAATATTCTCTTGTTCAGGCTGTTGAATATGGCGGACAGGGCTTTTTTCCAAACGGCACCTACCCAGTTGCACTTGTCTTTATAACAATTAATCCAAAACTTGTTGATTTTAATATTCACCCGGCAAAAAAAGAAGCCAGATTTTATGACCTTTCAGAGCTGCATCATGCAATAAGCTCTTCGCTCAGGACTTTTTATCATACTTATACATATCAGAATTTTGCAAATGATAAGCCGGCAGATGAGATGATGGGGTCCCTGAGCCTGTCGAAGGGCTCTGCTTATGAAAGGCATATTACATATAAATCTGGCCCTTCGACAAGCTCAGGGACCGCAGTTGGATCAGGGACCGCAGTTGGATCAGGCGCTGCAGTCGTTCATGATTTACGTTCGAAGTTTATGCCTTCTTCGACAAAGTCTTCTTCTTACACGCCGCCTTCATATTCAAATACATCCGCACTTGCAGAACAGGCAATGCAGTCTTTTTCTAAGGAATTCACTGCTCCACAGGAAGAAAAATCAAAAATAAGGTACATAGGCCCGGCTCTTGGCACATTCCTTCTGGCAGAAAAAAACAATTCGCTTTACATAATTGACCAGCATGCCGCACATGAACGAATACTTTTTGACAAAATCATGAACAGTCAGGGTGGCCGTCAGCAACTTCTTATCCCATACAAAATCAGAACAGAATCAAAAACTCAGGATAATCAGCTTGAAAAATTGAAGGAAAGACTTTCGCAGATTGGTTTTGACGCAGAAAAAAAAGATGACGGCTACTGGGAAATAACTTCAATTCCCGAACGCTGGACCGGCACAGAATACGACTTCCGCGCCCTCTTATTTGTAAAAAACGTAGAACCAGAACAAATAATCCGCTCAATTGCAGCAATGACAGCCTGTAAAGCCGCCGTAAAAGATGGATACGTCCTTGATGACGAAACAGCCGCCCGACTGGTAGAACAGGCCTTCACTCTGGAAGACCCGCACTGCCCTCACGGACGGCCTATTTACACAGTAATATCCCGCGAAAAATTATTTGAACTGGTAAAAAGAACTTAGCCCTTCGACATGCTCAGGGACCGCTATTCAGAAATCGTTTTCAACAAATCTGCAATTTCTGCCTTACGATACTTAGGATTATTTTCCTGAACGTATACAAGGTATTTTTCTGCATTAGTATTGTCGCCCAGTTGCATACATACCTTTGCAAGCTCAATATATGCATCCCAGTTTTCCTTATCAGACTTCAAAAGCTCTGTATAAGTAGACTTAGCATAATCATATTCGCCTGCCTGTGCATAAGCTTTGGCAAGATTTGCACGAATTGCGTTGTTCTTTGAATCAAGCTTGAGCGCATTCTGGTAGAACTTAACTGCATTTTCATAATCTTCCTTCAACAGATAAGCTTTACCAAGGTTGTTGTTTGCTTCGATGTTATTTTTATCCTTGTTGTAAACCTGAGTAAACAGACTCAAAGCTGTATCTACATCAGGAGGATCAAGTGTCATATACATAACACCAAGGTTAATCTTTGTTTTTGCGTGATCAGGATTAATCTTAAGAACTTCAAGGTAAAGTGGAATTGCAGAATCTACCTTGCCCTGATTATCGCAGATAAGCGCATAATTATAGATTATATTAACCTTTGAATTGTCATTTTTAAGATAATTTTTGCCTTCATAAGCTTCACGTGCATATTTTTCGGCATCGGCAACCTTTCCGGCATCATACAATACTGCAGAAAGATTGTACTTTGTTAATGTCATATTTTCACTTGGAGAAAGCATTGTAAGTGCACGCTTGTAACTTTCTTCGGCATCTGCATAATTCTTTTTCTGATAGTAAACATTACCAAGCTCCATTGCAGCCTGAACGTTTATATTATTAATTTTAAGAACCTGCTTATATGCGTCAATTGCACCTGTATAGTCAGTTCTGTCTGCAAGAATACGTGCCTGTTCAAGCCATGCCTTTTCGTGGCGAGGGTCAATATCAATTGTCTTACGGAATGCTGTAAGAGCTGCTGTATCATTTTTAAGTACCTTTTGGGTAACACCAAGATTATAGCGGCTTGGAGCAAAGTTTCCGTTCAACTCACACGATTTTGTAAATGAAGAAGCAGCTTCACTGTATTTTTTGAGTGTATACTGAATTTTTCCAAGGTTATACCAGTAAAGATAATTGTTTGGATCATACTCTACTGCAGCCTTCATTTCGGCGAGTGCCTTGTTGTAATCTTTTTTCTCAAGTGCATCCTGGGCAAGTATATAATGTGCAGCGGCATCTTTAGGGTTAGAAGCAATTGCTTTTTGTGCCATAGCAACAGCATTATTCATAAGCTGCTGTTTCTTTTCAGGAGTATCTGCTTTTTGAGCTGCTTCATACAAAGCCTGGGCAATTTCTGACTCTTTAGTTGCCTTAAAATCTGAACCGGCTTCTCCAGGAACTAAACTGTCTGCCATATTAAAATGCTTCATGGCTTCTTCTATGTTTCCCATAGCAAGCGCAGTCTGTCCAAGCTGAATTTCATTATTTACGTCATCAATTTTCTTTTTGAGTTCTGCGTTTTTCTTTGCAAGTGCTTCTTCTTCGGCTTTACGCTTTTCTTCTGCCTTGCGTTTCTGCTCTGCTGCAGCGGCTTCTTCTGCTTTTTTCTGTGCTGCTTCTGCCTGCTGGTCTGCAAGACGCTTTTCTTCTGCTTCCTGCTGGAGCTTTACAAGGTTTTCCATTGCCTTGCGGTTTTCTTCTGCCTGCTTGCTCGATTCTTCCAGAGCACTCTTCATTGAAGAAAGAGAATCCTGCATTGCGCTTGAAATACCAGAAGTATCTACATCAATCTTAAAACTGTCTGGGTATCCGCCTGTGCCACTTCCATCACCTGCCCCGTAATTGTAGGTGTTTCCGCCGTATGATGCATCTCCACCGGCAGCTTTTTTCATATCAAGAATAGAATTCCAAAGATCCCAGACTTCCTGGTCATCTCCGTTTTTTTCAAGGTAATCATCAAGTTTGTTCAAAGCTCTGTCATATTCACCGCGTTCTGCATAAGTACGTGCCAGATTACAAACATTTGTACGAGCCTTTGCCCCGGAACCGCGTTTACTTACACAACCGCCGATACAGCAAAGACAAATAATAACAATAGCAGCAGCTGCAGCCGAGATTATAATAATCTTTTTCTTTTTGCGTTCCTTTTCTAATTCATCATAAGTTTTAAGATTTGGATTTTCTTTTGTCCCGGTTCCAGTACCTGTACTTGATTTCTTAAACAAATCCTTAAAATCATCCATTTTTATGCCTCCCACAGCCTAGTCAAGTTCTGATTCATAATCATAGTCAATCAAATCTTCTGTACCGCTTGTCATGTTGGTTGAATCTGTATTTTGCAACGAATTTGCAACATCTTCAAGCAGTTTACGCCTTCTTTCTGCTTCTTCCTGACGTTTTATTTCAGCCAGACGCTCTTCTTCTGCCCTTCGTTCAGCTTCAAGCCGTTCCTCTTCTGCCTTCTGACGTGCAAGCTCTTCTGCCATACGCCTTTCTTCTTCTGCAAGTCGTTCTGCTTCTTCTGCCATAATTCTTGCTTCTTCTTCCTGGCGTACAAGCTCCTGCTTTAAAAGTGCAAGCAGTTCTTCAATTTTAGGACGCTGAATATCATTAGGCTCCATTATAATAAACTTCTCATAATCTGTGATTGTTTCATTATATTTTTGTGCCATTAAATATGCATTTCCGCGATTTAGGAGCGCCTGTGTAAACTTAGGATCTGCAGATAATGCAAGAGTATAACTTTT
Organism: Treponema sp.; assembly: GCA_017551545.1. Lineage (GTDB taxonomy): Bacteria > Spirochaetota > Spirochaetia > Treponematales > Treponemataceae > Treponema_D. The sequence goes on from JAFZLJ010000013.1 coordinate 15,552, forward strand.
TGCAGCATTATCATAGTCTCCCATGGCATAATAAGAGTTTCCCTGGTTAAACGAAAGAATTTTTTTATTTGTTGCAGGAACTTTAAGCCCCTTTGCAAAGGCATCTACAGACTTCTGATAGTCTCCTGTCTGATAATATGCAAGCCCAAGATAATTATATGCTGCAGAAGATGCTGTACCGTTGTTTATTTCCTCTTCCAGAAAAAGCGCAGCTTCCATAGGTTTATTGCTCTTAAAAAGCTTTTCACCTTCTGATTCTGCAAAAACGAGTGAACAAAAGCCTAAAACAAGTACTGTCATTAAATATTTAGTCTTCATAAGCAAACCCCTTGAAATAAGAAACCAAATAAATTATTCTTATGTTACAGGTTTATTATCGGTTCTATATAATTATACTAAATTTTTTTTATAGAGGTAAGTCATGAGTTCCGTTGCAATAGTTGCAGTTTGTGTACTCGGCATTTTCATAGCCGGACTTCTTGTTTTTATTATTAAAAGTGCAGTTGCTCCTAAAAAGGTTGACGCAATTCCAAAACTCATCAAACAGGGAAAAACTCAGAATGCAATAAAACTGGCTAAACAGATTATTGGTAAAGATCCTAAGAATTACATTGCACACTATTACCTTGGAAAAGCCTATCTTAAAGAAAATAAACCTGAACTTGCCATTATCGAATATAAACTTGTAAACGAAAACGCCCTTTTTGGACAAAATCTTGACGAACAGTCTTTCCGCGAAGAATATGCACAGCTTTTAATGAAATACAATCAGCCGCAGGAAGCTCTTAAAAACTACCTTTTACTTACAAAACTTGACCCTAAAAATGCAGAAAACTTTTACAATGCCGGCCATCTTTATGAACAGTGCAACCGCTATGACCTTGCAATGGGCTTTCTTCAAAAAGCAGTTATGATTAATACACGCCATGCAAAGGCACATGCAGAAATTGGTTTAATGCATTACAGAACAAAAAACTTTGGCGAAGCTAAAAAAGAAATTGATATTGCCCTTAAGCTTAGCCCCGAAACATATTCATCATACTATTATCTTGGAAAAATCGAAAAAGATGCCAAAGATTTAGGTGCAGCATTAAAATCTTTTGAAAAAGCTCAGCGCGACCCAGAAACAAAGCAGAAAGCTATTATTGAACATGGTTCATGCTTTATGCTTGCAAACCGCTGGGATAATGCAGCAATGGATTTTCAGCGTGCAATTGACCTTGATAAAGAAAACCTTAATGGTGAAACTCTTTATGCACGTTATTTCCTTGCAACCTGTTACGAAAAAAGCCGCCAGATTGATAAAGCTATTGAACAGTGGGAACAGATTTATAAGCGCAACAAGACATTCCGCGATGTTTCTGCAAAGCTTTCTGAATATAAAGATCTTCAGGCAAATGATTATCTTAAAGATTACCTTACCTGCAGTAACGAAGAATTCCTTTTAATCTGTAAAAATGCTGTAGAAAAAGCTCTTAAAAATCAGGTAGTTTCATGCGAAGGTAAAAAATGGGGCTGCCAGCTCACCGGTGTAGACACTTCTACCGAAGGCTGGAGAAACATGCGCAAACAGATATCATTATTCCGCTTCTTCCGTGAACCAGATCCTGTTGAAGATGATATTATCCGTGAATCGCTTGATATAATGAAGCAGTTGAATTGTCAGAAAGGATTTCTTTTTTCTTCTTCCGGCTATTCAAACAGCGGAAGGCATTTTGCAGAAGGACGACCTATTGAGCTTGTAGATAAAATCAAACTTGAAGCATTACTTTCACAAGCCGGCTCGACACAAGCATAATGAAAATTCTGTGCCTTTCGGATTATGTTGATCCTTTAATATACAATCAGAATATACGCGAAACTTTTGGAGATGTAGACCTTGTACTTTGTGCAGGCGATTTACCTTTGGACTACATTGATTTTGTAGTTACAATGCTCAATAAACCTACCTATTTTATATTTGGAAATCACAATCTTAAGGATTTTGCTTACTATCACAAAACTGCGCTTAATTCACCTGAAGTCCTTCAGTCAGATCATAGAAAAGATAATTTCGGGCACGGTGGCATTTACGCAGGCTTTAAGGTTATTGAAGATAAAGACCTTATTATTGAAGATCCTGTAACAGGAAAAAAACGTCCTTTGCTTATTGCAGGAGTTTCAGGTTCGCTTGAATATAATAAAGGATTGAATCAGTACACTGAATGGCAGATGAAGCGGCACCTTAGAAGAATGATTCCAGCCCTTATAAAAAACAAAATAAAATACGGCAGATATCTTGATATTCTTTTGACCCATGCATCGCCACGCCATATTCACGACAAAGAAGATCCTTGCCATAAAGGTTTTGAATGCTATAACTGGTTTATAAAAAAGTTCAGGCCTTCTTACCTTATTCACGGACATATACATCTTTATGATATGCGCGAAAAACGCATTACCGTAAGCGAAGATACAACTGTAGTTAATGCTTATGCTCACTGGATAATTGAATATCCGGAAAATAAAACAACAACACAAAACGGAGAAACCCAGTAAATGACAATTATAGATAAAACAGCCGAAGAAGATTTTAACAGGGCAAGAAATAAAGCTCTTTTTAATGAAATTCAGCACTTTCTTTCGCCAGAGGAAGTTTCGCTTATTTCGTTGAATGATGTTAAGCAGCTTATCCGGCCAACAAATGAAACATATGTAGGAATGAAGGTTGTTCCAATCGATAAAATTGTAGGAAGCGAAGGCCGTTACCAGGACTTTGATAATCATTTTTTCCCTAAAAGCTCACATTTAAGGAACCGCTGGCAGCATGTAGATGAAGCAGCCTTAAACGATATTATTCTTCCGCCAATAAAAGTATATGAAATTTCTGGACTTTACTTTGTGCGCGACGGAAATCACCGTGTATCAGTTGCAAAATCGCGCGGAACTGAATTTATTGATGCAGAAGTAGTATCTTTGCAAAGCGAAATTAAGCTGAATAAACCCGAAAACATGCAGGATATAGTTAAACAGATTATTTATTACGAAAAGCGTGTTTTCTACAGCGAAACAAATTTCGGCGACATTACAGACTACTGGTGCCTTGATTTTACCCGTACAGGACGCTACGACGTTATTTATAATCATATTTTAACCCACAAATACTATATGAATCAGGGAAAAGAAGAAGAAGTTTCCATGGAAGAAGCTGTTCTTTCGTGGTTTAATACCGTTTATCTTCCAATTGTTACTTCTGTGCGCCAGTGCCATATCCTGCACAAGTTTCCGCGCCGTACTTTAGGCGATATGTATGTATGGATTGTGCGCTACTGGGATTCGCTCAAGCAGAATTTTGGTGAAAATATTTCTATAGAAAAAGCAGTTCAGGATTTTGGCAAATATTACCAGCTTCCGTTGTATAAAAGAATAAAAAATTTCTTTACAAGAATAGTTTTAAGACGGGCTATTTCAATAAATTCTGCCGATAATTATATAAAACTTGACGATTGAAAATTTCAATGTTAAAATTAAATAATACCTAAGGAGTAAGGTTCGTATGGGTTCAATAGACAATTACATTGGAGTTCCTTTGCTGGTTGCAGCAGGACTTGGTGTACTGGTATTTCTTTTTCTTTTAATTGTAATGTTAAGATATACTGCAAGAATTAGATTTACATTCTTTTTTGTTACGGGCATTGTAACAGCTTGTTCCGTATTTTCTTTCTTTGACCAGCATTTCATCTATTTTGTTTTTGCTGTAATACTTGCAGAATTCATTACTCTTCCTTATCTTGTAATAAAGGCATTTGATAATCCGGTAAAACGCGAAAAGAAAAAGGCAGAGAAAAGACTTGCAGAACAGAACTCTGCAATTGAAAATTCTGACTTTGTTAAGAACGTTATCAAAGAACTTGAAACAAAAAATCAGAAGCTTCTTGAAGTTAATAAAACTCTTGTTTCTCAGGTTTCAACATTCTTCTCTCGTGATAAATCAATGGAAAACTTCCTTGATTACTGTAACAAGATGATTACAGAAAAAATCAATGCAGACGGTTGTGTAATCCTTATGGGTGATGACTACGACAATGCACTTGCAGTCAAGTCACTTATGGGTTCATTCCCTCCTCCATACAAATTACCTGACGATTTACCGCACAAGCCTCTTCGTGTAGAAACAAACCTTCGTTTTGCTTCTTTCCCATTGGCCGACTCAAATATTTTTGGTGCAATCTTCCTCGAAGGTCAGCCTGTACTTATTGCAGACTCTATTAAAGACCCTCGTGTTTATCAGAACGGTCCGGAAGAATTCCTTAAGTGCGGAAGCTACATTTTTGCTCCAATCAAACAGCAGGACAGAACAATGGGCCTTATTGGTCTTTCAAGACTTCCTGATAATGAAAAATTCACTAAGGATGATTTTGATACTTCTATTATCCTTGCAGATGCAATTTCTACAGCACTTACTCCACTGTACAGCTTCCTTGCATACGCAGAACATACAGAACTTAGTAAGGATGGTACAATTGCTTCTAAATACCAGAAAGACCTTCTTCCAGCAAAGCTTCCGGTTATTCCAAACGTTTCAATCGGCTGCTTCTCTAATGCAGTAGAAGGTGTCTGCGGTGACTACTACGATGTAATTGCTTCACGCAAAGACAGAATCTCTTTCATTATGACAGACGTTGCCGGAAAAGGTATGAACTCTCTTGTTGTAATGATTATGATTCGTGCAATCCTTAGACTTACAGTTAATACAGAACAGACTGCTGCTACAATCCTTTCATGGGCAAACAGAGGTATCTGTATAGACAGTTCTAAGATTGACCACTTTGCAAGTGTTGCCCTTATCAACTTTGACAGCACAAAGAATAAGGCACAGATTTCTACATGTGGTAACAACCCTGTATTCCACTATTCATATTCAACCGGTGAATTCAAACAGCTCACAACTCCAAGCGAACCAATGGGTGTAGAAAAGAATTCTGTTTATACCGATGTTGATCTTTCACTTTCTAACGGAGATATTCTTGTAACATGTACAGATGGTTTACTTGAATCTCTTAATGAAAATGGTGTACAATATGCTTCTGAAAACTTAAAGAAAGTTATTTTGAAGAATAAGAATGCAAACGCAAAAGACATTTCTAACCGTGTAAAAGACGATTTGAAAGCTTATTGTGGTTCTGCACAGCAATATGATGATCAGAGTATTCTGGTTATTAAAATTCAATAGGAAAGGAAAAAGGAGCTCTTTATGGAACTTAAAATACGTAAGAATGGTGATGTCTATATCATCGACGTAACAGGCGAAATGGATCTTTACAACTCTTACAAGCTCAAGGAACTTGTAATGAAAATGCTTGAAAAGAACGTTAAGAACTTCGTAATCAATCTTGAACAGGTTGACTACATTGACTCGTCTGGAATCGGTGCATTGATTTACATTTGTTCTACAATCAAAAAGATGAATCTTAAACTTGCCATTTCTAATATTCATGGTTCGGTTAAGAAAGTTATTGAGCTTACAAAGCTTATGGGTTATTTCCCTATTGCAAACAGCGTAGAGGAAGGCCTTCTTATGGTGAAAGAGTAGTCAGTTTTTTTGGAAG
>JAFZLJ010000139.1 GCA_017551545.1 Treponema sp.
AGCAACGAAAGATGCAGCTGTTACAACAATCAACCCATTTGTTGCTGCTCCAACAGTAGAAAAAGCTGTTATTCACTTTGTAGATGATGATTTCTATGCTAGCATGGATATTAAGGGTCCGGATCTTGGTCTTGGTGGCGGAGATCTCTTCCTTGCTACAAAGTCAAAAACATCATACCCATCTACATCTGTAACACTTACAGGTGCTCAGGGCTTCAAAATCAACTTTGGTATGAAAGATCTTTTCGATGCTAACTTCTCTTTCGCTGATGACGGTGAAGATGTTATGGAAAGAAAAGATTTCGGATTCAAGTTTGATGCAACATTGAAGGCTGTTGAAAACCTCGAAATTTACGGTGGTGTAGCTTATACTTCAGAAGAAGAAAAAGTAGCTATGGCTGCTAAGGCTTCTTACAAGCTCCCACTTGGTGATACAATGTACATCAAACCTTCTGTAGGATTTACATTGAAAGACAGTGCAAAAGACCTTGCTGCTGCATTGTTCTTCGGATGGGGTGCAGAAAACAAAGAACCAAATTTTGCTGAATTCTCTGCTGCTACATTAAAAACCGAAAAATATAACATTGCTAACAAGTGTTCAAACGGTGTTTCTATTTACTTGGGAACATCTAACAACATTAAAGATTTCAACATGATCATTGGTGCTTATGATGACACATTGCTTGGTGGAATCGTTACAGGTCTTGCTTGGGCATTTGAATTCGATATCCCAGACTTGAAGAAAGTTGGTGATGGATGGGTTATGGATGCTGCTCTTAAATACAGCAACACATTCGCTGATACATGGACAATCGATGCTAACTTCGGTCTTGAAGTAGTTTCTTACAAAGCTGTTGACAAGACAGAAACAAAAGCTGGATTCCTCTATGGATTCGGAATTTCAACAGACAACACATTCATCCAGAATACAAAGCTCTATGCTAAATACTCAGGTGAACATGCAAAAGACATTGGTGCTGCTGATCTTAAGGGAACTATTACAATCGGTACACAGATCCACTTCTAATCTAGTGTAATCTTACATTAGTAAAAAGGGCCGTTGAAAGACGGCTCTTTTTTTTAACATTTTATTGTAACTATTATTTTTCTAAGGAATTGTTTTATTATGAAAAGAATATTTTTTGTCCTTCTTATTGCCGCAGTTTTTTTATTATCTTCCTGTGCATCAAAAGACAAACCTCCACGTGAGCGCGACGAAACCTACATTGCAGACATCAATGCATTTACCGTTGAAACATTTAATCTTTATTCTGCATTTGGAATGGGCCAGCCAAAAGTGCAGGACTTTACATTTATTTTTGAACCAAGAACAAACTATCTTTATGCACGTGGTAGAATCGGCATTGATCAGGTAGAGGTAGCATTTTCGTATAAAGAACGTCAGAAGATTTTAGCAGCAAAAGACATGTATATTCTTGAATATGAAACAGACAATCTTACAAAGCAAAAGCCTTCTAAAAAGAATGCCTATAACACAGGTTCTGTTCCTATAAGATGGGGAGTAGCTGGTCTTGGTCATTCAACAGTCACAACTTATATGACAAATGTCCAGTACATTCTCAAGGATAAACCATATTTCCGTATTTTATTCTCATCAGCCAAAGAAGATGACGGAAGTGAAAATTCATCTCCTAAAATAATGGTATATATAAGTCCTGCTCAATGGGAAAAAATCATAGAAGCATGCAATCAGGAACGCCTTGTAGAACTTACCGATGCCATCATCGAAGAGGCTGATGAGTTTTAAATAAAATATGTACCTGTTGAAGTTTACGTGCTGGTTAAAATAATCCTTATAAGAATAGTGTCATATAAACTGGCAGAAATGTAACGTCATCATCACGGAACAGATCTTTGGTATAAATTATAAATCTTTCATGTTTCTTTAGTTTATATTTTTTTACAAAATAATCGAAAGATTCATGATTCTTATAATCAGATGATTTTACTTCAATAGGGCACAAATGTTTATCTTTTACAATTACGAAATCAACCTCATATTTCTGCTCTGATTTCTTGTTTGCTGGAGTATAATAATATTCATGAAAGAATAATTCATATCCGTTTGCTCGAAGCATTTGTGCAACAATATTTTCAAAAAGCATGCCCAGATTTGTACCGAGATGACCCGATATGATTTTCTGGTATAAATCTTCCCGTGTAGTTTTTGAAGTTTTTAAAATCTGAGTAATCAATAAGCCAGTGTCACCTAAAAACAATTTGAAATTGTCAGATTCGGCATACAAATCAAATGTAATTTCGGGAGCTGTTATATTACGACAATAGTTTCCAATCATTGATTCATCAAGGCATCTGACAGAGTAAACATAATCTCGGTATCGTGCATTGTCATTGATAATAGAAAACTTAAACTTTGAATTATGATTAGAAAGCTGTTCTGGAATAGATTTAAAAATTGCAGATGTTTTTTCATTATTATCATCATCATATTTTTTTAAGTCTTCTTCATATAATGAAAGAATATTTCGTTTTACTGCATCAATTTCATTAAATGTTTTTCCCTGAATATATGCATTTATAGACTGCGGCATTCCGCCTATTGCAAAGTAGGTTCTGAATAATTTCATAAATTTTCTATGCAATTTATCGCCTACAGGAATTCGTTTTTCAAAAAAACTTTTTATAAAAGGAACTGTAACTGTATCGCCTGTTGCCCATAAAAATTCTTCAAAATCCATAGGATACATTTTCCGTTTATCTTCTTCTGATGGAATTACAATTTCCTGACTTTTCTTTTTTATGCTGATTAATGAACCTGTTTCGATATAACTATAGCGTCCATCTTTTACTAGATATTTTATTGCTTCCCGTGCTTTTGGAAATTTCTGTACTTCATCAAAAATTATTACACTATTTCCTGGCTTTAATTCTTTCCTTGTATAAAGAAAAAGAAGTCTGAAAAATTCATCCATATTTCCAATGTTGTCAAAAGTGTCTTTTATTTCTTTGGAAGCCGTAATGAAATCAATAATCAAATAATCATCGTATTCATTCCTTGCAAAGGTTTCTGCAATTGTTGATTTTCCAACTCGTCTTGCCCCATCAATCATTAATGCAGAAGTTCCTTTTGATGTATTTTTCCATTCGAGCATTTCATCATAGAATTTTCTTTTGAAGGTTATTTCATTCATACTGTAATTTTATACCGAATTTTAAATATTTACAAGCATAAAATATCACGAAAATAAAGTATTTAAATGTCAGCTTTTTCACGGATTTTAAATATTAAAAAACGTTACACAATATTTATCGTTGTTTTCTTGTTAAAAAAGTGAGAAAACAACGATAAATATTGTGTATATATCTGTTATCCTTTGAAAAATGACAAAAAACAGTGCTATAAACCTCTTAAAAATGACAAAAATAGTGGTAAAAATCCATTGAAAAATGACAAAAAAACACTTATAATTGACTTAAAAGAGGTGTAATTTATGCTTCAAAGAGATATTTTACAGGATCTGATTGAATGGAAAAACAGGTCTCATCATCCGCTGATTATACGGGGCTTACGACAGATTGGAAAAACTTTCATTGTAAAACAATTTGCAGAACAGTTTTATGAAAATGTAGTGTATCTTGATCTTAGAGCAAACAATTCGGTTCATAAAGCATTTGAAGGTGATTTTGATGTTAACAAGATGATTCTTTCAATTACTGCAATTCAAACCGATGCACATTTTGTACCTGGCAAAACACTTCTTATTCTTGATGAAATTCAAGATTGTGCTAACGCCCGTAGCTCTCTTAAATATTGGGATATCGACGGACGCTTTGATGTTATCTGTACAGGAAGCTTTCTTGGTGTAAAAGGTTTTCGTGCTCCATATACCAGAGGAATTCCTGTAGGATACGAAGAGCAAATAACAATGTATCCTTTGACTTTTGGTGAGTTTCTTACAAATGTTGGAATGAATGAAGATGTTTTAGAATATGTTATTAATTCAATTAAAAACAAAACAATGATTGAAGAAACTGTTCATGACAGTATGCGTTCACTTTACCTGCAATACCTTATTGTTGGTGGAATGCCAGAAGCTGTTAATACTTTTTTAGAAACTCATGATCTGAACTTAGTAAAAGAAATTCAAAACAGAATACTTACTTCTATAAAAGATGATTTTGGTCGTTACAAAGATTCTGATGGTAAAGAAAAAATAGATGAAGTTTTAAAGCTAAGAGCAGAAGCCTGCTTAAATTCTATTCCTGCACAACTTTCAAAGGAATACAAAAAATTTCAATATAGTCTTGTTGATGTAAAGGGGCATTCTCCAGAAAAGGCAGATGGATTGCAGTACCTTGAAGATGTTGGACTTGTAGTGCGCGCCTTTAATACTAATCAAATGACTTTCCCACTCGAAGCACAAAAAATACCAACAGAGTTTAAAGTATTTTTTATTGATACAGGTCTTCTTGTTTCCATGCTTGGACAAGAAACACCTTCTAAGATTCTTGAAGGAGAAATGAGTGCTTACAAAGGCGCCATTGCCGAAAACATGGTTGCAGCCTCATTCGCAAAAGAAGAAAGAAAGCTTTATTATTATCATGCGCCAAGTGGCTCCCCCGAACTTGATTTTCTTTTTGAAGAAAACGGTGAAGTTGTTCTGGTAGAATGTAAATCTTCGAATAACCGAATGACCAGTATGAAGTTTGTAATTGCAAATTCTAAGAAATACGGAAGCCATCGTGCCATAAAAATTGCCGATGCAAATATTGGTGGTGGAGAAGGTTTTGAAACCTATCCTTTATACTATCTAGGTTTTTTACAAAAAGCACCAAAACAAAATATTATTAATTCTCCGGATTTTTCAAAAATTGTTCCACCAAACAAAACAGAGAATTAGTTATAATTTTTTACATTAAGTTTCACTATTTTTCCATTTTTCCAACTTTTTACCCATTTTTTTTCATTTACAAAAACCGGAGGATTTTTTTAAATGAAAAAAATCGTAGGAATTATAGCAGCTCTTGCTTTGGCAGGATCTGTATTTGCAAGACCTGATATTACTCCAGTAATTACTAGTTTTACAGGTAATGCTAAACTCGAGTGGATCGCAAACCTTGATGATGATACATATGGTTTCGCAAATGACACTTGGACACAGTGGAAAATCCAGACTAAATCTGGTGACTGGGGTGGAGAATCTAACCAGTCAGCTGATGGTATGTGGGGAGAATTAGTTCTTCGTACTTGTGGTGAAATCACTACAGAATTCGGAAAAGATGAAGTAACAAAGAATCCATATGACTGGAAAACAAAGCTTGAAGTTTCTACAGCCAAGATTCACTTCATTGATGGTGATACATATTTCCACATGGATATTCTTAAGCCAGATTTCGCTGTAGGTGAAATTGGATATGTAAGAGCTACAAAAATCAAGGATGACGGAACCTTGAATTATAATAACTGGGAAGACTTGAAATTTGGTAAAGTTGGTGGCTTCGCAGCTTATCAGGGTTTCACATTGAACTTTGGAATTCCAATTGTTGACTTGGTATTTGCATTCGGTGATGATGGTGCAAAATCATTCTCTGATGGACACTATGCATTCAAGTTTGCAGCTACATTGAAACCAATCGATGGTCTTTCTATTTATGCTGGTGTAGCAAAGAATACAGAAGACAATTCTGACCTTGCATTTGCTGCAACTGTAGGATACAACTACAAACTCAACGATCAGTTCTATATCAAACCAGCTATCCAGTTTGATATGTATGGTGATGCTAAAAACTTCAGTGCAGGACTTCTCTTCGGATGGGGTTCAGAAGGTCAGACAGGAAATCATAATTTCTTGACTTTCGATGAATCATTGAATATCAGCTTAGCAAGTAACGATACACGTACAGCAGATGGTATTTCTGTAGTATTCACAAAGGCTCTTAATAAAGATGTTCTTGGTCTTACAGATCCTGAAACAGTTCTCCTTATTGAAGCTTACGACAACAAGCTCCTTAATGACCTTGGAATCGGAACATTCACATGGGGTGCTGCTTACCGTGCATTCGAAAAAGAAATTGCTGGAGTTAAAATGGCAGAACTTGGAAAGGGATGCCTTGCTTTCGGCTTCATCTATAACAACACATTTGACATTGTATACGTAACAGCAAGAGCTTCATTCGGTATGAACCTCGCTGTTGATGGTGATAACAATGCTTTCAAATATGGTTTGAGAGTAGGAACAACAGAACTCATTGCTAACACAGATGTTTATGCAGACTATGTAGCTGGATTCTCTAAGTACTCTCCTGCTGATGATGCAAACAAGGGAACACTTAAAATCGGTACACAGATCAACTTCTAATCTGATTTTGTAAGCAATTCCATATTAAAGGACTGTCGAAAGGCAGTCCTTTTTTTAATAAACAAAGAGAAAAACTATGAAAAAATCAACGCTATTTATATTTATAACAATTTTTACATCACTGCTATTTTCTGCCTGTGCTTCAAAAAGTAAAATAGTAAAGAAAGAGCGCAGCGAAACTTTTATTGCAGACCTTGACAGTTTTTATATGGATGAAATAAATCTTTATTCAAGTCTTGCCATGAATAATGCAAAAATCTGTAACTATGAATTTGACTTTTATCCAAGGACAAATAACATCAGTATTCAGGGTAAAATTTCTTTAGATGCAGTCTATGTAGTTTTCTCTTATGCAGAACGGGTAAAACTCTACAATGCCGCACAGGATTATCTAGAAGCTTATCAGAATGGTACTATAAAGAACGAAAAACCAACAAAGAAAAACGCTTTCTTCACAAGTGAGGCACCTATTATGTGGGGTGTTCTTGGTCTTTCACATTCTCTTAAAGTTAAATATTCTGCCAATGTAGAATACTTAGAACCAGACAAACCATATTTCCGACTGAAATTTGATCCAACGGAAGATTATTCAGATAATTCAACTTCGCCTTCGTTCAGCATTTACATAAGTCCATCACAATGGACACGTATCTTTGAACTGTGCGATCAGCAGTCTCTTGAAGCTAAATGTGATGAAGTTCTAGCGCAGGCTGAAGCATGGTAAAATAGTATTAAACAAAAGTTTCAACAGGAATCTTCAAAAGCTCAGAAATTTCTTCGGCGGTGTATTTTCCGTCTGCAAGAAGTTTCTTAGCATCTTCAATGGCCTTTGATTCTTGACCTTCCATAAAAGCAGAAGAAATCATTGACTTTTCGTCAGAAACATGCATCCAATAGCGGCTTTCGTGATACCAGTTTATTTCATCTTGGCTTATATTTTTTAATACCGTTACTGCCATCTTAATCCCCCTGTTTGCATTTGAAAGCTCTTCTATAAATGCATTTTTTTCTTTATCTGGAGCATCTAAAAAGAATTTACCCCACATTTGGGCTGGTGTCAATAATGAAATATCATCGGGTAAAGCTTTTATTTTTGGAAGTTCCATAAAAATAATATGCATTCGTTCTGCTACAGGTCTACCATTTTCATTTTTAAATGTATAGTGACTTAAACTGTTCTTTTCATTCTCATCAAAAAAGAAGTTCAAAACAGAAATTTGAAAAACCTGTGGAACATCTTCCCATTTCGTACCTTTGGGAACATAATGATTCAGCAAGTGCGCTGCATGGTACTCAATACGATTTCCAAAGTTTTTGCTATGATTAAGGCCTTGCATTTCTATATTTATTTTCTTTCCTTCTAACACACAATTTATGTCAAATTCAGACTGTTTATCAGAAGTTGATTCACCTGAAAGTTCATTTGGTTGCAAAGTGACATCACTAACAGGCTTTCCGAATATATCTGAAAGAAAGCAAGTTAATGCCTGATGTGCTTCTTCAGATTCATCTGTAAAAAGAATCTTAAAAATAGGATCTACACAGGGATTTAAAAGTGCAGTTGGTGAAGGTTTTAATGTTTTAGATTGATTCATAGACAATCCTCCTTTTTTTTGTATGGAACCTCACAGGACAAACCGCCCCGACCAGCGGTTCCTTATACAAAAAATTTGGAGGAAACATTTCTGTCTGAAAATATTTCTATATATAGTATAGAAAAAAAAGTGGACTTGTTACAAAAATTTGAGGAAAAAGTATATATTTTTAAAATTTTTTCGTTAAAATTCGTCAGCTTCTGCAAGAATTGCATCGGTAAGTTCTACCAATCTTTCCTGGTTGCAAGCCTCAATTATTTTTTCCCACTGTGATGGACTTATATAGACCATAACACGTGGTGAAGAGTCGCCGCTGCCATTGTCTTCTTTTGCCTGTTGAAAAAGGATTCTGAAATAAGGTTTTCCTTCCAATATATATTCAACATTAGTCATGTAAGTTGTGTCGGCTGAATGGGTTAAGCCTGCTACACCCCAACGAACAGGAACATCGCCAAGTGAATATGCGTTTTTCTTTGAAGGCTTTTGTGTAGTTAAATTTTTTGTTTCATATTCGAGCAAATACTTATCTTTTGCTTCAAGAATCTTTTGACGCTCGTTGTAAGAAAAACCGGCTTCTATCTGATCAATACCGATTCTTCCTCGTACATAAATGTAATTTGTACGTGGTGAAAAAATAAATGTAAAATCGTGAATCTTCGGTTTCCCTTTGCCAAAAGAACCGTACAGATAGAAAGTTTCTACTGTAAACATATCTATGTCGGCAATATAAGTTTCATCACGTTCGCGTGGAGGTTTATCCTTGGAAGCACAAGAAGATAAAGATATCACTAATAATGATAATGCTAAAATTGTAAGTATTGTTTTTTTCATATTTGTTCCTTCTTTTAAGTTTCAGTCCCTTTTTGTAAGAGATTGTCGGGTCACGCCCGACAATGACAAAATACACGGGAATCTCTTACAAAAAAGGACTGCCTTTTCAGACAGTCCTTTTTACTTTGGTTAATCGTTTATTTACGATTCAGCAAAGATTAGAAGTGAATCTGTGTACCTACAGTAACAGTTCCCTTAAGGTTTTTAGCAGCACCAATATCTTCTGCATGTTCACCCTTATAGTTTACATAAAGCTTAGTGTTCTGGATGAAGCTGTTGTCTGTAGAAACTCCGAATCCATAGAGGAATCCAGCTTTTGTTTTTGTTTCAATTAAAGTTCTAGTCTTTACTCTAAGACCGAAGTTGGCATCGATTGTCCAGATATCGAATGTGTTGCTATATTTAACAGCAGCGTCCAAATCCCATTGTTTATCCAATGAATAGAAGTCACCACGGAAATCAGCAGCAAATTTAAGTCCTGGAACGAATGTTGAATCGTAAAGACCAATGATAAATCCCATGTTTCCACCCTTGTCTTTTGATTCAAGGTTAGATGTCAATGCAAAAGAGAAACCGTCTGTGAATTTCTTAGTAATCTGTTTTGTACCAGCTTCGAAAGAGAATTCTTCTGTGAAGTCAGAATCAATGTTTTCTGCACCCCATCCGATCAACAAAGCAGCACCAAGAGCCTTAGACTTGTCCTTCAAAGCGAAACCTACAGATGGTCTTACATACAATGTATCTGTAATACCAAGCTTGTAAGAAGCCTTAGCAGCCAATGCAACTTTTTCTTCGAATGTAGAATATGCTACACCACCATAAACTTCAAGATTTTCAACAGCTTTCAATGTACCATCGAACTTGAATGCGAAGTCTTTTGTATCAACCTTGTCCTGACCATCATCAGCAAAAGAGAAGTTAGCATCAAAAAGATCTTTCAAACCAAAGTTGATTTTGAATCCCTGAGCTGGTCCTGGAAGACCTACATTATTAGCATTCTGTGATGGATTAGCCCATGGATCATTATCGCTGCGTGTAGCAATAACGTACTTGCCGCCACCAAGACCAAGATCCGGACCCTTAATATCCATGCTAGCATAGAAATCATCATCTACAAAGTGAATAACAGCTTTTTCTACTGTTGGAGCAGCAACAAATGGGTTGATTGTTGTAACAGCTGCATCTTTCGTTGCT
>JAFZLJ010000140.1 GCA_017551545.1 Treponema sp.
TGAAATTTCTGATTTACAACTGGAATAATATCAGTTAGCTTTTCCGTATCATATTCCAGATAACATCCACCTGCACAAGTATAATCAGTAATTTTTTCCGAAAGCTCTGAAAGCTTTATTCTTGTAATGAGATTATCTTCTGAATCTTCAATTTTTGCATCTTTTAATTCAACTGCACATTTATATTTTGCTGCAAGTTTGTCTACTGCAAGAATTGAAGCCAATTCATATTTGCCAATAATATTATTATGGATAGCTGTCCAAAATAGCTTTTTTGCCTCCATACACTTTTTTTCTGCCCCATACCATACAATAAGACGAGGAGAAGAACAGGCATTCTGATCATAAAGGTACGTATCGTTATAAAAATTCTGTGCAATCGTTTTCATTTCTGATTCGTTTTGAGATAAAACAAAATCAGCATCAAAAACAGCAAATGAATATCTGTCAGCAAAGGTAATATCAAAAGCTCTAGGTTTTAGAGCCGCTTTACGAATTTCCGCAATAGTATTATCACCACCCCAGATTATTCTTATATCTGCAATCGAAGAAAGAATTCCTGTAATTTCTGAACTATGATCATACATTATAACAGCAAAAATCTTTCTGATTTCTTCAAATTCTTTATCTTTTGTAACCATGTTAAAAATGTTACACAAGAGCTTTGTTTGCGGAAAATCTTTTGAAGAAGCGCGGACTATACAGCGGTTTCCACTCAAAAGTCCTGCAACCAGAGTATATGCAAAATTGATAGGAACATTTGATGGCGCAACATGAAAAGTTAAACCGCGGCCTAAACGCCCATTTAATCGATCATCATAAGCCTTTTTAATCTGTTCGATATTTGCTTTTCTACAGAAAAATCCGAATGTTATAACATCTGAATATTGTTTGGCTTCTGTATTCTTCATTATAACTTTAGAAACTTCATTCAAAAAATCACATATTTTTTTTTCAAAAGGAACAAAAGGTTTATTATTTATAAGAGAATCAACATTGTAATTAAGTGGAAAAAGGAACTTTACATTCTGTAACATTTCATTAAAATTTTGCTGCATAAGTATCGCTACATCCTCTTATTTCCGCATTTTTTATTCTGCCATTTATTTTAAAATACTTCCCTTTACGTCCACAAGGGCAATCATCTTCTCCAAGAACAACACCGGTATCTTCTGTAAGAAGAACATGACCAGGGTAACTTTCCGGTAGAACAGAAGTTACTTCTATTATTCCTTCTTCGCCATAATTACATACAGAAAAATCTTTTGGACGACGACAAATAACATCAGAAAAGAGGCTTGTATGAAGATGTCCATAATCACATTCAACATAAATAGTGCCTGTCTGTTCAACCATTCCATAATAATCATAAACATGCTTTATACCGCATACTTCATTAAGGGCTTTTTTAAAATCTTCCGGGCTTACAGCTTCACTTACAAGCTTTTTCCATCCTCCCCCATGAATCAAAATGCCATTTGACAAATCAGGCGTGTATCCATTTGTTTTAAGCTCTTTGTAAAAATGCTGCCATATCATAAAAGTAAAGCCAAAAAGAAAGATTGTCTCTCCTTCATGTTTTTCTAAGAACTTCTTAATAGCATCTACATTGAGCTTCATTTCTTCATCAAGAGCATAAAGCCTATCTGTTCCAAAAATAGAAAAGCCAAGAATTCCTGCTCCACGCGCAGAAAACATTGTTCTGTCTTTTATCACAGCAGATGTATCAAGTATCAGCATAGGGACACGCTGTTTCCCTAAGAATGACGATACAATTTTGGCAAGAACCTTTGATTGCGCAGCAGAAGTTGATTTATCCAAAAAGATTCTTGAAACCTGCTGGCCAGTTGTTCCAGAACTTGTAAGAGTCTTTACAACATCTTCTTTTGGAACAGAACGCAATTCATATTGCTTAAAAAGTCTGACTGGTAAAAAAGGAATCTGTGTATAATCAGTTATTTTATTTACATCAAACGAAAGCGAATCTAAAATTTTTTTATATTCGGGACATTTTTCATAATGAAGCTTTGTAAGCGAAATCAGCCTCTTATTCAAAAAATCCGATTTCTCGTTTTTTAATAAAGAATATGGGGGAATATTCAAATCTTCTTCTGAAAGCATTCAATACCTCATTCTAGTGGCAAATCTTTATATACAATCTTTCCTGACTCATTACGAGGAATTTCTGATATATAAACGACTTTAAATGCAACTGAATTAAACTTCAGTTTCTCTGTAAGAAATGAGAGAACTGCAGTTTTTGCAGATTCGTCTGTAACAAAAATAGACATTTTATCGTCTCTTCCAGAACAAGCTATATCTATTTTTTTAAACTGCAATTTCAACAGCTGCTCGACTTCATCAAGATTTACACGGTTGCCAAAAATCTTGAGAAACCGTTTCTTTCTTCCTACAATATAAAAGAAACCGTCTTTGTCAAATTTTGCCATATCACCTGTTTCAAGACGGCCATTGCGTTCATCTCCTTTTGCAAGGTCTTCTCCACATTCAGCATAGCCAAGTGTTACATTATCTCCAGTATAAACAAGTTCTCCTACGGTATCAGGCTGCTTTATTTCATTACCATCAACATCTATCAGACTAAACTTGCCTCCAGGTATTGCAATCCCCATACTGCCATACTTTTCCAAAGCCTTGTCAGCCGGAAGATATGACATACGGGCTGTTGCTTCTGTCTGTCCGTACATTACAATAAACTTTTTACCAGATTCGACAGCCCATCTTGCAAATAGCTCATGCAGCTGGGGTGAAAGTTTTCCACCAGCCTGTGTAACATATCTCAAAGAAGGTAGATTCATTTCTGCAAAATGAAGGCGGTTTAACATTTCATAAGTATAAGGTACTCCACCAAAAGAAGTTGCTTCAAAATCTTTAAGCTGCTGCCAGAATTCTTTCTGCATGAGCCCTTTTTCTGTTAGAATTATAGAAGCACCTACCCATAAATGAGTGTTTATTATTGAAATACCATAAGTATAATTCATCGGTAAGGTTGTAATTGCACGTTCAGTTTCTGTTAATTCAAGATATTCAACAATAGATCTTGTGTTTGCTTCGATATTTTTATAGCTCTGTCTAACAAGCTTTGGACTTCCTGTTGAGCCACTTGTTGTAAGCAAAAGTGCAAGATCATCATTAAGCTGATAAACCTTATCATACGATGTTTTCAATAGAGAATAATTTAGATTATCATATATAACTTTACAATCAGAAAAGTTACCAGCCATATCAGAAGGCACATTAAGATAGTCAGGCTTATAAGTTTTTATTAATTCCTGCAACAGTTCATTATCCAAATCTGCTTTTAACATTAGAGGGACAATTCTTGAATTAAGAAATCCTATATAACCTACAAGAGAACCTATTTCATTCTTGCAAAGATTGAACACAAGACAACGCTCTTTTATGTTGTCAGTTAGAGTTTTGCAATACGTAGAAAGCAGAGTATAAGAAATTTTCTCTCCAGCTTCAGTAATTAATGCAATGTTATTATTATACTTATCTAAATTCCACATTAATCTTATCTCCTTTCATTATATCTGAAAGAACAAAAGGTTTCCCATGTCCAGGTAATAATATCATGTTACATTTTAATTCCTTCTCGAAAATCGGTAAAGTCTTTTCTAAATAATCTTGTTTGCTACCATGAGGAAAACTGACAATTATAGGATACTCTTTCAAAAGTGAATCTCCAGTAAAAACCAATTTATCATCAAGAATAATGAAACTGCTGCCAATGGAATGTCCTTGAATAGACTTGAAATACAAATGATGCCCCTGCCATGAATAATTAAAATCATCAGAATACGTTATATCTGCATTATATGTTCTTATAACAAAATTCTTTTTAAATTCAGACAAAATATCAGTGCCATTCTTAGTGTCATTTTCTTCAAGAATAAAAGTAAGAAACAGAGGGCGTACTGCCCGCGAATTCGCAATTCTTGCGGCACATTGCTTAGAGCAAATCAGAGTACATTCAAAATTTTCAAGAAACCACCATATACCGGAAATATGATCTGGGTGTTCATGCGTCAGAAGCATGGTAACTTTATGCACCTTTCTTTCCGCCAGTAATAATTCCATTTCATCATCTGTATGAGGATCTACAACAAGTGCTTCATTTTGTGAAATAAAAATATACATATTTGAATCAATGTATTTATAAACAGAGACAAACAATTCAATATCTGTAAAATTTAATTTATTCATATACTATACCTTTCCTATTGGGCAAAGCCATACATTACGGTTATATGGAATTGATATATTTCTCATTAAAAGCTAAGCCTAAATTTTTCTTCTAATGGAGAAAAAAACGACGAAATCCTTTTGTAATTAATAAATCTTACACCATCAAATGACGGTACATCTTCTCCAGAATAAATCAATGCGTCAAAAGATTTTTTGTCTTTGCTATCTGAAAAATGTGCTCGAAAACTCCTCATTCCCCTTAAGAATTTTTTATCCAATGCTTTTCCGCTTTTAATTTCAAATAAGTTTAATGCTTCCCCCGATTTTTGAATAAGATCAATTTCAAGCCCGTTGCTGTTCCTAAAGAAATAAAGATTATCTTTTGCAGATGTATTAATAGCTGCTTTCAGAGCTTCAAGAACAACCATATTCTCAAATAAACTTCCAAGTAAAGGATCTCGTGTCATTTGTGAAGGAGTTTCTATTCCTAAAAGGCTTGCAGCAATTCCTGTATCACAAAAATAAATTTTAGGAGTTTTTACAATCTGACTAGTACGAGATGTATACCAAGGCTGCAATTTAAATATAATATGCGATGCTTCTAGAATAGAAAGCCAATGCCCTATTGTTGAGCTGCTTACACCAACCTCTCCTGAGAGAGCAGCATTATTAACAAGCTGACCAACTCTACCTGCCAGAAGCTTTAAAAATACTCTAAATTTTGACAAATCTTGAACGGCATTTATTCCGGCAATATCCCTTTCCAAATATGTATCTATATAACTTCTGTAAAAATCTGAGGGGGAATGTCCTCTATCCTTATACAAAAAAGGCATAAAACCAGCAACAAGCTGTGTATCCCTGTCTAAATCTATGTTTGCTTCTAATAATTCCTCTAAAGAAAGCGGAAGCATATTCATTACCAAAGTTCTGCCAGCAAGAGATTGGGCAACAGCTTTTTTTAAGGATATCTGCTGACTGCCGGTAATTAAATATTGTCCCGGTTTATGATTATTATCTATGCGGACTTGAATTGTAGAAATAAGTTCAGGTACTCTTTGGATTTCATCTATAATAACCGGCTCTGGAAATTTTGTAAAAAACTCTTTAGAATCAGTTTCAGCAAGTAATCTTGTCTGAGAATCTTCCAAATTTGCATAAGAATATGTTGGAAATAATTCCTTTGCAATAGTAGTTTTTCCACACTGTCTTGATCCAAAAAGAGAAACAGAAGGATATTCATTCATTGCATTCTGTAGGTCAGATGCAATTTTTCGCTTAATCATAGCTTAATTGTACATTAAAAGTACGGAGATTTCAAGTAACAGTTTAAATCTCCGTACTTTTTTTATTTTATAGCAAATTAATTATCATCTGTATGCGGATCTACAACAAGAGCCTCGTTTTGTGAAATAAGAATATACATATTTGAATCAATGTATTTATAAAAAGAGAAGATAGTGTAAAAATGCCTACTCTGCCTGCAAGAGATTCAGAAAGTCCTTTCATCATAAGAAATTTCTGACTGCCTGTCAGCCAGAAATTTCCATTCACATTTTTTCCTTCTAAAGCAGCTTTATCTGTTATTCGTTTTATCTCAATAAGAATATCAGGAGCCCGTTGAAATTCATCAATAATAATATTGATTCCATACGTCTCAAAAAATAATTCAGGATCATTTAAAGCAAGCTGCAATGCGTTTCTATCATCAAGTGTTACATATCTTTTATCTTCTGTTTTTATGTGGTTGAGCATAGTGGATTTTCCAACTTGGCGCTGCCCACAAAGAGCCAACACTGGATAATATGCATTTGCCTGTAAGAAAGCTTTTTCCAAAGAGCGGGTTATATACAAGAAGACACTCCGAGAAATCTAAAGTCTAACTTTATTTTACTCGGATTTTGTTAAAAGTCAAATTATATTTCTAATATCCCTTCATCGCATTATGTAAATCTAAAGCAATTTTACGCTTACTCAATAATATATAATCAACCTATAACACTTCTTATTTTTTCATATATGCCGTTTTCATCTAGTTTATAATCCACAAGTAAAGTTTCGTGAGATGCACCATGCGGATATTCATCTTTAAATCCCATTTTATAAACTAAAGGATGATTTTTTTTATCCGCATAAAAATCTGCAACAGCGCTACCAAGACCACCAATTACACTATGCTCCTCTACTGTAATAAGAGCTTTTAAATTTGATAACTTATTTAATAATTCTTCATCTACAGGTTTTACAGTATGAAAATCATAAACAGAAATTTTAAATCCGGTTTCTTCTGCATACCTTTTTGCAGCTTGAACAGAAGAATAAACGACTGGACCATTTGCCAAAATTGCAATTTCACCATTATCTATTAAAGGTACTGCTTTTCCAATCTGAAAATCATAATCTTCCACATATACTATTGGAACATTGGTTTTATCCATAAGTCTAATATAAACAGATTCCGGATAATCAACAGAGGCTTCAACAATTTTTGCAACTTCCATGCAATCCGCTGGTGTAACCACTGAAATATTGGGAATAGATCGTAATATAGACATATCCTCTATAGCACAATGTGTAAAACCGAGTTCTCCATATGCTACACCACCAGCCAATCCTACCATTACAACTTTCTGCTTCATATACCCCTGATTAACACGAATCTGCTCCAAACATCGCATGCTTTGAAATGGAGCAAAAGTTGTTGTAAATACAGTATATCCTTCGCTGGAAAGTCCTGTTGCAATTCCCATCATATTTTGTTCAGCAATACCAACATTTATAACTCTATCAGGCATTTCTTTTTGCATATTTCCTAAACCTGCAGAATTTGTAACATCAGCAACAAGGACCATAATGTTATTATCATTCTTAGCAAGCTCATGAAGAACAGTTCCAAAAGTTGGACGTTCGCCAATTATTGACCATCTTCGTGCATTTTTTTTATCGTATTCCATATTTATTAAATACCTATTCCAAGTTCTGCCAACCCTTGCTCATATGCATTTTTTGTCACTACCGCATGATGCCATGAATTATTATTCTCAGAAAAAGAAAATCCCTTTCCCTTAATAGAATCCATAACGATAGCATAAGGTTTAGTTTGTAATTTAGATTTATCTAATAATGTACACAATGATTGAATATCATGTCCTTTTGCACTGACAGTATCCCATCCAAATGTTTTTAACTTTTCGACCATATTACCCAAAGACATAACATCAGATGTTGGACCAGTAAGTTGAAATTTATTGCAATCAATAATAGCAACAAGATTATTCAATTCAAAATGACTTGCAGACATGAAGGCTTCCCATACAGAACCTTCATCGCATTCTCCATCACCAAGAACAACATAAATCTTATTTGGAAGGTTCCTTTTCTTACAAGCGATTGCAACCCCAATACCAATAGAAAGCCCCATACCTAGAGATCCATTTGTAAATTCAATACCTATTTTTCTGTTTTTGACAGGATGCCCAAGCAATAAACTATAATCATCTTCGAATGTTTCTTTCAATGATTCATCCATAATGCCAGCTTCAATCAATGCAGAATACAAACCAAGAGATGAATGCCCTTTGCTAAGAATAAAACGGTCTCTATTTGGCGAATTCATACCTTCTTTTTTAATATTCATAACGCCAAAATAAAGCACAGCTAAAACATCTGCTATCGAAAGTGCTCCACCCATATGCGCAGCATGGGAACCAGCGTGATGCCCCATATCAAGAATAAGTTTTCGCATATTCTTCGCATGATTTTCAATTTCAGCGTAATCAAATTGCATTATTTTCCCTCTGGAATAAAATCTCTCATAATGTCAGGAAGGGCAATTTTCAAATCAGCAGAAAGTGCATACTCTCCATTTACTTTCGCCTCAACATGACCTTGAGCTATTCCTCTCCGGAAACTCTTAAGAGAAGCTTCAATAATCATTGTATCACCAGGAACAACTTTCTTTCTCATTCTAAGGTTATCTACATTCAAAAAAGCAGTTTTTTTGCCTTTATGCTCGGGAATAGTAAGGAAAGTCATAATAAATGTCTGAGCAAGGATTTCCATTTGAATAAAACCTGGAACATTTGGTTCATCAGCGAAGTGTGCAGGGAAAAACCATTCATCATATGTAAAATTCTTTTTAGCTCTTACGTATTCTCCAGGAATAACTTCCTCTACAACATCCAAGAAAAATAAGGGATATCTATTCTGCTGATATTGTTGAATTTCATAAGCACCAATATTGTAAATTGGGTCATATTTCTTATCCATATAATACATTTCCTATTATTTTATTGTTTAATCAATTACAACATCATATTTTTTAAGTAATTCAATTCCTTTTTCAAAAGAACTAAATTCTATAATATCATCTGTCTCAAATTGAATATCAAATGCATCTTCAACATTTGCAATAAGTCCCATATGCCCAACAGAATCCCAAGCTGGAATTGACTGATAAGTTAATCCAGAAACCTGATCCTCTTTTACATCAAAACTTTCTACGAATGCACCAATATACTTTTCTCTGTTTGTCATAAGTACTCCTTTTGATAAATATATGTTCAAGAATTAATCATCTTCTAAAAATGGATTCTCATCTTGATAATATCTATCTTTACATTTATTATAGTCAATTTCCCTAACAGGGATGCCTATATACTTAAAAACTTCGTACAGATATTTACCATAATGATCGAATAAGATTGCTGCATGATGTGGATAATTTTTTTCAATTAAAACATGTCTGTAAAACCTATTCATATCTTTAATAGCAAATATTCCTATACTTCCAAATGACTTAGTTGCGATAGGAAGAATTTCTCCCTGAGCAACATATGCTCTAAGTTGAGCATCTGCTGTACTCTGTAAACGATATATAGTGGTCTTTCCAGCTTTTAAATCGCCTTCAACAGTTCCTTGTGTAAGTTCAGGAGGTAATGATCTAGCCATAATTCTTTGATTACACATTTTATGACTTTGTAATTTACATATTGCAGTATTACCACAATGAAAGCCCATAAACACATCACTAGAATTATACTCTCCACACAAGAATTTCTTTCTTTTTATATTCTGTTCAAACATATCTTTTGGAACTGAATTATTAATATCGAGTAATGTTACTGCATCCTGAGTAATACATGTACCAATATATTCTGAAACAGTACCATAAATATCAACTTCACAAGACACTGGATAGCCTTTTGCAGTTAAACGACTGTTTACATAACAAGGAACAAAACCAAATTGTGTTTGAAATGCCGGCCAACATTTAGTTGTTAGAGTTACATATTTTCTTTGTCCTTTATGTGTTCTAATCCAATCCAAAAGAGTAATTTCATACTGAGCAAGTTTTGGAAGAATATTAGGCATTGTATTACCTATACCAAGCTCATTTTCCATTTCTTTAACAACTTCGGGAATTCTCTGATCATTCTTATGTTTTTGATAAGCTTCTAGTAAATCAAGTTCAGAATTCTCTTCAATTTCAACATGTAAATCGTATAAAGCTTGAATAGGCGCATTGCATGCAAGGAAATTACTAGGCCGTGGACCAAAAGATATTACTTTTAGATTTTTCAAGCCAATTACAGCTCTAGCTATTGGAAGAAAATCATGTATCATAGCAGCACAGTCATCAGCATCACCAACAGGATTTTCAGGAATGTAAGCTTTTGTCTTACGAAGTTTTAATGCATAACTTGCATTCAATAAACCACAATAAGCATCACCTCGTCCATCAAGCAAATCATTTTGACTTTCCTCGGCTGCTGCACAAAACATTACGGGCCCATTAAAGCAATCTGCAAGCATTGTTTCTGATATTTCAGGTCCAAAATTACCTAAATATACACATAAAGCATTACACCCTTCTTTTTCGATATTTTTTAATGCCCGAACCATATGAAGTTCGCTTTCTACAATACAAATAGGACATTCATATATATTACTTTCACCATATTTTTCTTTATATTTTTCAACAAGAGCTTTTCTTCTATTTACAGCAAGAAATTCTGGAAAACAATTTCGACTTACAGCTACAATTCCAATTTTGATTTCTGGTATATTATTCATAAATGAAGCTCCAACATCAATCCAATTCTATTAGCTCCGGGCATATAATTTTATCAAAAACAATATGCGCACTTCCCCATGCCAAGCCACCACCGAAAGCGCATAAAATAGCATCAACATTTCTCGTTGATAAATCTTTACCTGTAGCATAAACCATTGTAAGAGGAACTGACACACTTGCTGGGTTTCCAAATTTCATAAGAGAATATGGAACTTTTTCTAAAGGAACTCCAACCTTCTTAGCAAACCTATCACATATCATTTTATTTGCTTGGTGCAGATACAAAAAATCAATTTTATTTAAATCTATATTATGTTTTGCACATAATTCCTGAACCCCTTTAACAGGATCTTTTGTTGAAAAAGAAAAAACAGAAAGCCCATCTCTCATGCGCACATGTAATTTATTACGAATTACGCCAGGTTTTTCTTCAATCATTTTAAACGATTCTGGAGTCGCAGGATGTCTACAACCACCTTCATCTGCTGCAAGCCAATCTGCACCTGTTCCGTCTGTATATAGATTAATATGAATTGGATTTACGCCCTTACAATATTCAATCGCGGTTGCAGAACCAGCATCTCCTAGCAGAGGTCCAAGTTCTTTATCTAATAGTGAATGACATTTTGTACATGTTTCACCATTTAAAAGCAAAGCTTTTTTTACAGATCCAGTTTCAAGTAAAGAAGCAACAACATTTAAACCATATAAATAGCCAGCACATGGGAAAGGAATGTCTAAACACATACAACTGGTAGGAAGTCCAAGTCTAGTTTGTAGAAGACCACATGTATTAGGCTGAATAAAATAATCTCGAGAAAAGCTAACAAAAACAAGAACTTCAATGTCTTTTTTATCCCAATGTAGATCAGAAATTAATTTTTCAGCAGCTACATAACATAAATCTGATGCACACATTCCTTCTGGTGCAATACGAGCCTCTTCTGCATGAGTTACAGCTATAACCTTTTCTGCTTCGCCGGGTGCGAAACATCCCATATCTTTGATAAACCTTTTGTTTCTAGGAACAGATGCAGATATTCCAGCAATACGTATATTATTATATGAAAAAAAAGCCATCTCTTTAATCCTCGATTATTTATAAAGTACAAATAAACCTTTATCTTTTTTTTATTGCATATAATACCAACTCCAAACTATACGGTTTGTATATACGCAAATAAAAATTATAATCATCGTTAAAAGAGTGTATTAATTCTGGAATCTTAATTAAATCATCTTTTTTATGGTATACACAAATTGCTAAAGTTGGTACAAATTCTTGGATTGTTCTCTTTGCTCCGAGCAGTGCATTATATTCACTTCCTTCAATATCCATTTTTATGAAATCAACGCATTTTCCATCTAGAATATTATCGATTGTATCAACTTCTATTTTAACACCATCAGATGAAACAAAACCAGTATCCCCCCTTGTATTAGAAAAGAACAATTCCTTTTTTTCATTCCATGCACCTTTAGGAATTATATTAATATTCTCATTTTTTTCGTATTTATTTTTCAATATTTCAATATTTTCTTTTTCAGGATCTAATAAATATGCAATTCCATTCCAATTATTAAAATTTCTTATTAAATCTTCATATGTATCTCCGGTATATGCTCCACAATCAACATATTTTGTAATTTTTTTTAAATCTATTACAGTTGAATCAAAATATTGATTTTTATGCCATACATCTTTCAAATAATCACAATTAGATGTTATTCGAGACTTTATAAAATTTTTCATAATTATTTTCGATTCATTATCCGACAATAAATCATAAAAATTGTTAAAAGAATCATAATTCTCTTTGAAAAAATTTGAATCAAAAATTCCATCTGTTATTCTACACCCGGCAAAAGTACCTGGGTCACCAATAAAAACTTTTCCTTTAATATTAAATGTAGGAAAATCAAAAACATTAGGAAAAGAAAAACAATATGCAACCAATAGCAAGATTTCTGTATCTATTGGATTAACTTTAGTATATGGAATTACTGGAATTCCTAAAATACTTCTTTCTCCATTAAAAAAATTATCATCTTCAACATAATAATCAGCTTTGATACCATAAGGCTCCAAAAACTGCTTTTCAACAATTTGACCCGCAACGCCAGCTCCAAAAATGTAAATTTTCTTTCCTTCTTGTCTTGCAGCAAGTGCTTCTTCTGTATATTTGTTCTTTAGAATTGAAATATTAATATCAAGCATTCAGCCCTCCCAGTTATGAACAGCTATTTTTGTGCTTTTACACGTTCAAACAAATCTTTTACTGTGACTGAATCACGAATATCTGCTCCCTTTAACTGAACATCATATTCTTCATCTACCATTGCTATAACAGAAAGTGCAATAAGGCTTGACCATTCATCAAGTGATTTATAATCAGTTTCAGATGTAATTTGTGCTTTGTCGGTCTCCTCAAACTGTTCAGCAAATTTTTCAATAAATTTATTTAATTCCATATTATTTAATATTCTCCTATTCTTGCAAATTACTCAAACTCAACAAGTTTGCTTATTATACACTTTTCAAAACTGCCTATACAAGTTCCAACACTAAGTCCTGCTCCAAAACCAGACATTAACCAATTTCTTTTTCCAGAACTATTACACAATTCGGTTGACATAAGTAATGGTATTGCTGCCATACTTGTATTTCCAAAGCGATCTATGTTCATCGGAACTTTGTCACATGGTAACTTAAGCTTCTTCGAAATTGATTTAATTATATAGGCATTTGCCTGATGAAACAAGAATTCATCTATATTTTCCTGTGGTACACCAGAGTTTTCATAAAGACGACGCATACTCTTTGGTACTTGACTTATTGCAAAACTAAAAACATCCATTCCCTCAAGTTTTGCCTTTGTATCTTTTTCATCATAACCAGTTCCATGAACAGGATTTCTACCATTTATAGAACCCGGAATCATAATTGATTGATAAGATTCTCCAAAAGTAACTAAGTCAAAAAAGAACTCTCCGTAATCACCTTTTTCAACCAGTGTAGCTGTTCCAGCATCACCAACCAATGGCCAAAAAGAACTGTCATTTTTATCAACTGTTCTCGTAGAAACATCTCCAACAAGAACAAGTACACGATTAATTGTTGGAGTAGAACAAAAAGCAATTGCAGTAGACAAAGCATACACCCAACCAGAACATGCAAGTGTCAAGTCCAGACACGCTGTCGAATTCGGCAATCCAAGCCTATGCTGCAATATTGGAGATGTCGCAGGAGAAATATAGTCAAATCCTTGCGTCATAAAAAGGAGCATATCAATAGAATTACGGTCAATCTTATTCTCTTCCAGCAAACGTTCAGCGGCCGCAAAACACAAATCACTTGTACAAATTGATTCAGAGGAAATAATACGACGTTCCTTTATACCTGTGGTTTGTGTAAATTTTTCCATCTCTTCTCGCGAAAATAGATTTGTAAGCTGAGTTATTCTTTCTACATTCTTAGGAACACAAGCAGAGATTGCTCGTACACCCACTCCATCAAATTTTAAAAATGCCATTTATTTTACTCCCAATTAACAGAAAAACCACCGTCGACCACTAGATTTGTTCCAGTTGTAAAACCAGAAGCATCACTTAGTAAATAAATTATTGCCCATGCAATTTCTTCAGGCTTTGCATATCTTTTTAATGGATAACGTTTTCTATCCTTTTCATACTGTTCTTCCGTTATAGATTCATCCTTTGTCATAGCAGTTTCTGTCATACCAGGGCAAACTGCATTAACTCTAATTTTTTTTGGAGCAAACTCAACTGCTGCTGTTCTAACAAATCCAGATACTGCAGCTTTGCTTGCTGAATACATCGAACCACCATAAACAGCAGTAAAATTTCCACCTAAAGAACTGGTAAACACGACAGAACTATTTCCCTGCATTTTTTTCTTTTTTATCAACTTAGACAAAAGAAGAATTGGTGCTATTGTATTAACATTCAATATAGCTGAAAACTTTTTATCTGTAATAAACTGCACCGGCAAATACATATTTGTTCCAGCATTATTAACAAGTCCATTCA
Source organism: Treponema sp. (assembly GCA_017551545.1). GTDB lineage: Bacteria > Spirochaetota > Spirochaetia > Treponematales > Treponemataceae > Treponema_D. The sequence goes on from JAFZLJ010000140.1 coordinate 14,339, forward strand.
AATTATGTACAGAATCAATTATTTTTTCAAGATCAGCTTCTGTTGATAAATCTGCTATAATAAACTGATGACCGTTTCCTTCAAGCATAGAATAAGTTTCTTTCAAGCGTTCTTCATTTCGAGCAGTAATTATAACTTTTGCTCCAAGTTTACTACACTCTATTGCAGTTGCTCTTCCAATTCCAGAAGAAGCTCCTGTTACTAATATAGTTTTTTCTTTCAAAGAAAAAGGATTATACATTATTTTCTCCAATTTATTTCAATTGTTAGATGCACAATCCTTATCGATTACTTAGGACTATCCGATATGAAGACCGCCATCTATTATAAAATCTGTTCCAGTTACCCATTTTGAAGCATCCGAAAGCAGATAGATAAATGCCCATGCAATCTCCTCTGGATTTGCACATCTACCCAAAGGATAGTCGCTTATTTCTCCTTTGCCTGAACACTTAAGTTCTATATCTTTCTTTACCATTTGAGTATCCACCATTCCTGGACAAACAGTGTTCACTCTGATTTTTCTTGAGGCCAATTCAAAAGCCACATTCTTAGCAAAAGCACAAACGGCACCTTTACTTGCAGAATACATTGCATTACCAATGACAGGATCATAAAGAGCCGCTACAGATGATGTAAAAATAACGGAAGCCCCATCTTTTATTTTCTTCAGTTTTAATAGATCACCAAGAAGAACAGCAGAAGAAACCAGATTAACATCAAGTATTTCCTTAAAATCCGATTCCTTTATATATTTTACAGGTTTAAGTTTGCTCACACCCGCATTAAAAACGATTCCATCTAATTCAGGAAGTGTTACTGCAAGTTCTTTTACAGATTCAAGATTAGCTAAATCACACCCCCCCCCATACTTCTGTATAGTTATTTACAGACATACAAACTTCTTGCAAGCGTTCACTATTTCTTCCTGTAAGAAAAACAGACGCCCCCATTTTTGCACATTCAATTGCAGCAGATTTTCCTATACCGCCAGTTGCACCTGTAATGAAAATCCTCTTACCCGAAATTGAAAAAGGATTATATTCCATGATTATCTACCCCTCTTTGCAGCTAATTTTTCTATAATTGCCCTTACTTTGTCAAAATTCTTTTTTTCATCTTCCGCCAAAGTTTTAAATGCAAAACTTGAAACTCCACTTCTTACAACTTCTCCAATAGAAACTATTCCTTTTTGTCGCTGCATTTCCAATTGTTTCTTATTATGCTTATAAATTACGGAACATTTGTACTTCAATTTAAGTACATCAAGAATAAAATCATTTATAAGAAGCTGGGCTTCCATTGTTTCATAAGGAGCACCAATATTGATCTCTCTACCAACTTCACAAGAATCATCTTTTACATCATATACACCAATAAGACCTATTCTTTCACCTTCATTATTGAAAACGACAAAATAATAATCACCAGGCTGTTTCATCTGCCATTCAATAAATTTTCTTTGATCTTCAATCGTAGCGGCAGGCTGACCCATTATACTTACAAAACGAGGATCCTTCCTTAAGTTATATGAAAATTCTGCATCATCGAGCGTTATGCTCCGGAGAGTAACAAAATGTCCTTTTATCTCTTTTGAATATACCAATGCGAAGTATTCCCCCCATCAATTAAACATTCAAATTATATATACAAACTATAACAAAAGCACCCGCCAATTCATTTACATATCAGTCAAAAACATACCCTCGGGCTTTTGCAATCTCACCTAAGTCTGCAATGTTCTCTCCCTGATGTTCTTCGATAATTTTAATGATATTTCCTGCGTCAAACAGATCTTTTTCATTGCGTATAGGAAATGAAATCATACCACGAAAGAGCTTGCTTTTATTAGAATTTTGATCTTTTTGGGAATGTGAAGGGAAAAATTGCATAGATAGTGGTTGTTTATTATAATTTACCAATGAGGTACATAATTCAGAATCAAGTATTATTCTCTTTAGGGTACTTGTCATATCTTTCCCATAAAGAAAGTCCAGTCCGTCTATGACAAAAACAGAATAGAAATTATTAAATTTTCTTAAAAAATTACGTTCTAATATACTTAAATCAGATTTATCTTTTGCAATTTCATATTCAAGATGGATTCCAAGAGATTGCCCATCATTAAGTTCAGATTTTACAAAATCTGCATCATATTGTAGTCCAACAAGACATATCTCACGAATTCCGGCAAGAAGAAAAAAACTTAACTGAAAGTAAACGACTCGTTTAGTATAAAGGAATGTATTTGCACTGATATTTCGAGGGTAATTCATTACAAGAAGTCCTTTGCATTCAGGTTCTTCATTTGTAAAATTTCCTTCAAGCACGGCTTCAATATCAGTATCAAGAATAGCAGCAAGTCGCGTCAAAAGAGAAATATCTGGAGTACCTATTCCCCTTTCCCATCTGGAAACAGCTTTATCGGTAACATTCAACTTTTTAGCAAGTTCATTTTGTGTCATACCTGCCTGTTTTCTAAGAAAAGCTATTGTATTACCGACTTTTACAGAATCCATATTACATTAAAAAAACGACTTTGCAGTTTCTATTATCTGATCAACCTGTTCATCACTCATACCCCAAAAAAGCGGTAATCTTACAAGTCTGTCACTTTCTTTTGTCGTAAAGACATCTTTTTCAAAGAAACGTCCAAATTTTTGCCCAGCCGGCGATGAATGAAGAGGTATATAATGGAACACACAATTAACATCATGCTCTTTCATATATGCAATGAAATTTGTGCGGACTTTCAAATCTTTGCACTTTATATAGAACATATGTGCGTTATGAACACAGTCTTCTGGAATAAATGGAATTTCTATTTTTTCAGAATCAACTAACGGCTTAAACGCTTCGTAATAACAGTTCCAAACAGAAAGTCGCAATTCATTAATCTTATCAGCGACTTCAAGCTGAGCCCAAAGGTAAGCGGCATTCAATTCACTGGGAAGATAGCTTGAACCGTAATCAACCCAAGTGTATTTATCTATCTGACCACGCCAGAATTTAGAGCGGTTAGTACCTTTTTCGCGGATAATTTCAGCTTTTTCAATATCTTCATTATTTGTATTAATTGTAATTGCACCGCCCTCACCCATACTGTAGTTTTTTGTTTCGTGGAAAGAATAGCATCCATAATCGCCGATTGTACCAAGAGCTTTACCCTTATAAGTTGACATCACAGCCTGCGCAGCATCCTCAACAACTTTGAGATTGTGACGGTGAGCAATATCCACAATTGTGTCCATTTCACAGGCTACGCCTGCATAGTGAACAACACAAATTACTTTTGTCTTTTCTGTAATTGCCTTTTCAATAAGTTTTTCATCAATATTCATTGTGTCAGGACGTACATCAACAAATACAATCTTACATCCACGCTGAACAAAAGCATCAGCAGTTGAACAGAATGTATAACTAGGCATTATAACTTCGTCACCTGGTTTTACGTCACATAACAAGGCGGCCATTTCAAGAGCTGATGTACCGCTTGTTGTAAGCAAGACTTTTTTTGCGTTGAATTTTTGTTCCATCCATTCGGAACATTTTTTAGTAAATTCGCCGTCTCCGCAAATTTTATGATTAGCTATTGCCTGTGAGATATATTTTTCTTCTGTACCAACATAAGGAGGAACATTAAAAGGTATCATCTTATATTTTCCCATAATTCTTTTAATTGAATAATTATTATATTTATAAAATATTGATGAAAAAAGCTTCATCAATAAATGCTATTTTCAGATAATTGTATTATAACTGACAGGAAAATACAATGCCTAAATAATCCCCCAAAATAGCAGACCTTCTGAAGTTTTGTTTACTGTATAAACAGGATTGCGATTAGTTTCTCAATTATATCTTTCTTATGGGCAAAACCATACAATACCACGCACAAATAAAAAAACCGCATATTCTTAGCAAACAAGAATATGCGGTTATCAATAGAAACAGTTTTTAAGCTAATTTGTTTGGTTTTCCTCTGCGTTATCGTCTGCTTTAATTGTGCAGACAAAGCGGAAACCGATTACTGCATCGCGGCTTTTTGTAGGATAATAATACAATTTGTCAAGCTTCGTATCTGTAGCATAAGATATCCAAGAGCCTCCACATGTAAGCCGTCTTTTCCCATTAGGATCACCATCGGTTGATTCCCAAACCCATTCAGTAACATTTCCACTCATATCATAAAGACCGAATTTATTCGGTTGCTTCTGTGCAACTTCATGTGATTTCCAATCACTGTTCTGGTAATGCCATGCAACTTCATCAGCTAAATTACTGCCTGAATAGTCAGTTTTCTCTCCTCCATAAGCAGCAGTCATCCATTCTTTTATTACTGGAAGCCGTATTCCAGAAGATTTAAGATTCTGCCCGATATTTCCCTTTATAGATTTTCCCCTTAAAGGTTTATACTGCCATGCAGATACATCAGTATTTCCATTCACAGTATACACAGGTTCAAGATTTAACATCTCGCTCAGCACATTGCAAAAATAAAGGACATCATACCAGCTTGCACTATCAGCAGGAAGCATTTCACCCTTATACTCACACTGATTCTCTCCCATGACTTCTTCAAACAAATTCTGCGTTACTTCTGTTGCAAGTATCTTAAAATTTGCACCAGGCACCTCAACCATTTCAAGATTGAAACTTTCTAAGAAATCTTCAACTGTTACCGCAAAACAAGCTGGAATTGATAAAATCAGCATCAAAACAATACAAATACGTTTAATTCTTTTCATTTTTTCACCTTTTAACCTTGTTAACTAGTTTATATAAAACTATTACATATAATCAATATGTTGTCAACCTACAAGATAAATATTTCGCTATCTTCCATAAATAAGTATTTTCTGGTAATGTTTTTGCATGGTAATTTCTTCAATTGACTTAAAAGACGGCAAAGTTGTTCAGCTGAAAAACGGCAAAGAAAAAATGCTTGAACGGACTGACGCCGATGCTCTTATCAA
>JAFZLJ010000141.1 GCA_017551545.1 Treponema sp.
GGGGTAACTGGTTCAAAGTAAAGTTTATCAGAAGTATCATAGTCTGTAGAAACAGTATCAGGGTTACAGTTTACGATGATTGTTTCGTAGCCAAGTTCCTTCAACTGCATTGCGGCATGACAGCAGCAGTAGTCAAACTCAATACCCTGACCAATTCTGTTTGGACCACCACCAAGAATCATAATCTTCTTTTTGTTGTCAGTTGCAACGCTCTTATCCGGAGCATTGTATGTAGAATAATAGTAGTTTGCATTTTCAACGCCGCTAACAGGAACAGCAAGCCATGCCTCGCGGATTCCAAGTTCATTTCGTTTGTCGCGGATTGCCTTTTCGCTAACCTTCAAAATCTTGCTAAGATACTTGTCGCTAAATCCATCCTTTTTAGCCTGAATGAGAAGCTTATCTTCCGGAACACGTCCAGGATTCTTAAGCATTTCCTCTTCAAGGTCAACAAGCTCTTTCATCTGTTCAAGGAAGTACATCTTAACAAATGTAATTTCATGAAGTTTTTCCAAAGGTACACCCTTACGGATTGCCTCATACAACTGGAAGTAGCGCTCGCTGGAAGCAGTCTTCAACATTTCGCAAAGCTCATCAGCGCTCTTCTTATTAAAGTCCTTAGCAAAACCTAGCCCTGGGCGGCCATTTTCCAAACCGCGGATAGCCTTCTGGAAAGTCTCTTTGAAAGTCTTACCAATAGACATAACCTCGCCAACAGCCTTCATCGAAGTGCCAAGCGAATCTTCAACACCACGGAACTTTTCAAAAGCCCAGCGTGCAAACTTAAGTACAACATAGTCACCATCAGGAGCTCCACCCGGAGTATATTTTTCCAATGTGCCGTCGCGCCAGTAAGGAATCTCATCCAAAGTCATACCGGCAGCAAGCTTTGCAGAAACAAGCGCAATTGGGAAACCCGTAGCCTTAGAAGCAAGTGCAGAAGATCGGCTTGTACGAGGGTTAATTTCAATAATAACAACACGACCTGTTTTTGGATTATGCGCAAACTGAACGTTAGTACCACCAATAACACCAATCGACTCAACAATCTTAAATGCGTCGCGCTGGAGTCGAGCCTCAAGCTCCTTATCAATAGTCATAAACGGAGCAGAACAGAAAGAGTCACCGGTATGAACACCAACAGCATCAATGTTTTCAATAAAACAGATTGCAATCATCTGGTTCTTAGAGTCGCGGACAACTTCAACTTCAAGCTCTTCCCAACCAAGAATAGACTCTTCAATCAAACACTGATGAGTCATAGAAAGATCCAAACCGTTAGCAACAATAGTGCGAAGCTCTTCAACATTGTAGCAGAAACCACCACCCTGGCCGCCCATAGTATAAGCAGGACGAACAACCAGAGGGAAGCCAATTTCTTCAGCAATCTTTTCAGCCCCTTCTACAGTATGACAAATGCCGGAGCGAGGAGTTTCAATTCCAAGACTCTTCATAGTCTCCTTAAAAATCTCACGGTCTTCACCACGCTCAATAGCATCAAGATTTACACCAATAACCTTTACACCATATTTATCAAGAACGCCGGCCTTATTAAGCTCGCAGGCCATATTCAAACCAGTCTGTCCACCAAGATTAGGAAGCAGCGCATCAGGACGTTCCTTTTCAATAATCTGCGAAAGACGCTCAACATTAAGCGGCTCAATATAAGTAGCATCTGCCATAACCGGATCAGTCATAATAGTAGCCGGATTCGAGTTTACCAATACAATCTTGTATCCCTGTTCGCGCAGAGCCTTACAAGCCTGAGTTCCCGAATAGTCAAACTCACAAGCCTGTCCAATAACAATCGGCCCCGATCCAATAATCAAAACTTTGTTGATGTCTGTTCTTTTCATATATGTTTACACTCCTATAGTAACCTGTGCAAAAAAAAGGCGAAATCCTTAAAAAAGAATTTCGCCGTTGAAATCACAAAATAAAAATAGTATGAACTGTTTTATAATCCTTGAGAATAGTCATGTCAAAGCATTCATCTGTTTTCATACTAAAAACATATATTATCAAAAAACGGGATTTTGTGCTAGTAGGTCTAAAAATACTGTTGCTTTTCATAAATTGTGTTATAATAAAACCATGCCAAACAAAAACACAGAATCCATGACTGCTTTTTTGAGCAATCGTGGCGAATATACAATTTTCTCGTTCAATGGAAAAGTTATAACCTTCCTGACTTCAAAGAATCTGGAATGTTATACAAAAATCCTAAAATGGGACAACGGCTATATTGAAGTTATGGCAAAAAACAAAGGCAAACCAGAACACGAAGATTATATAGACTTACAGCCTATTCTTGAAAACCTGTATATGAATCCAGAATCTTTTCTGAGCAGAATAAAGAATGTGGAGGTACAAAATGCCTGAAAATCAGCTTAATGAAATTGCAGAAAAAGCAGATATGATAATTCGCAATTACGCCTTTACAAGAAAAGATAATGTTATCAGCATTTTAAATCTTAAAAATCCTGAGCATGCTATGGTTATTTCTCCAGACGGCACTATGCTTGAAACAAACATGGATGAAATTGAACAGGTTATCGTTTTAAATATCTGGAAGAACGACGCAGAATATATGGAGTCTGCCAATGCCTAAATATTATCCATATAAAATCTACGGATATTTTCTATACTACACAGAACATTGTATTATCGAAGCAATGCATGTTCACGCAAGCGATTCCAAATTAACAGAACCCGGCTCTGCAAAATTTTTTGTAAAAGCTGATGGTTCCACTGTTGTACAAAACCGAGGAATCTTAAAAGATCACGAAATCACAAAAATCCAGAAATTCATAAAATCCCATTATCTCGAAATGTATCAGTTATGGACCGAAGACAGTAAAATGGGATTTTACAATAATTAGAGGCCCAAACATGTCAGACAACACATTACAAATAAACCATGCCCTTTCTCTTACAGACCAGCTTATTGACTGCCTTGACGATGCAGAGCGACAGCTTTCTTCGGCACGCAACTGGGGATTTATTGATATTCTTGGGGGGCGGGTTGATTACAGACCTTATAAAACATTCAAAGCTCAGGAATGCGCAAACTACAATGGAACATGTAAACAGCATAATGCAGCAGCTCCAGCAGGTTTTGGGCAGCATCAGTATTCCGGGTGATTACCGTATGGAAATTGGCGGCTTTGCGACCTTTGCGGATTTCTTTTTTGACAGCGGAATTGTAGACATTTACATGACTGCAAAAATCATGAACAGTCTGTCCGAAGTTAAAAAACTGAAAGCCCGCGCCTATGAATTAAAGCGCAGGCTTTCAGAAATAAGATAAGAAAATTAGAATTGAACTACTACAGGTTTTGTGTAATCCATAGGGTGATGTTTTGCATTATGAACAGCATCTGGATCTGTTTGATCTACGCCAGCCTGAGGATCTGCTTTGCGGAAATAATAAGTTACACGTTTTGCACCTGGTTCAAAAACAGCAGACCATACAGAATTATCCTGCTGAACAGCTTCAAGAGCTTCTTTAACTTCCTCTGAAGTCATTTCCCAGTTTGCACTAGTTCCTGCTGCTGTAAGCGAATCATATCGTTCTATAGAATTATCCCATGTTTCGTCAGTAACTTCATTTACAAGACTATGATTTGTAACAACTCTTGAATTTACAGTTTTAAGTTCACCCTTAATCCATTCAACAACTACATACTTTCCATTGTTATCTGCAATTGCAAAATGGTAATCTGGATAATTTTCATCTGCAAGAACAGGACACATATTTATGCTCTTTAACCAGGTAACAGCTTCGTCAACAGTAGCGCATTTATCAAGAATATAACGGATTGCAACAGTTGTCTGAACGTATTTTTTTGAACTTCCTGCGTCAGGCATTACTGATAGAACATCATTCTGAAGATTTGCAATATAAAGACCTTTTTCATTCATTCCATCCATTGGAACATAGATACAAGCAAGTGCAATTGCATTATTTTCCAAATTGTTGTTAGGTGCCCAGTCCGGATCTTCGTTTACAAAACCAGTAAAACAAGTCGAAACAGACTCATAACCATTAATTGGTCTTGCATGAATTATAATAGAAGGTCCGTTTGCCCAGTCAAAGTTTCGTCCAAAAATATATCCGTCTGTACCGGTTGTTTTATTTTTTGCAACAATCGAAGAACATCCGGCTCCCTGAACATTAATTGTGAGCGAGTCGCCACTGTCTGCAACAGTTTTCCATGAAAGAAAATTTGTATAAAGATAATCAATAAGCTCTTCTGATGTCTTTAAATTACTATCTATGGCATCGTCAAGATAATATTCACCATCAAATTCAACGGTATAAGCTTTGTTTACACCATTAATAGCTTTTAATGTTGAAAAAGCAGATGTGACTGGTTGATCTGCAACTCTCTGTGCCGGAGTTTCTTCACTACCATCATTTCCATTGTTACAAGAAACACAGCTAAAAGCTAATACTAAGCCAATAACAAGTGCAGGTAATTTAAGTAATTTTTTCATTTTTTTTCTCCTTCCGCGTATTTTATGACAAAACGAATTTTTAATCCATAATTAATGTACAATTTTATGATATTTTTAATATACTTTTTGGCAGAAATAGGGGTATAATTAAGTTATACAAAGGTCGTCTGACGGGCGGCCTTCCTCAGGAGGTCAAAATGGCTTGTTTTACAGTTCCGGCTGCAGAGGCAATAATTACTACTGTGGCTCAGAAAATTATTAAATCTAAGGAAAAGCATCAGACTGTCGATGCTTCTAAAAATACTTCGGATGCTGCAGCTCCAAAAATTCCTTTTTCTACAAAAATCGGATGGCTCAATAAAATGCTTTGGGGTGGTTCTGCTCTGCTTGCTTTTGAACATGTATGGCACGGCGAAGTTGTACCATTCTTCCCATTCCTTACTGCTGTAGAAAACGGCGAGGCAAGCGAAATGCTTCACGAAATGGCAACTGCGGGGGTAAGCATGGCACTGATTGTAACTGCTGTATGGGGAATTATGGTTGGCGTTGTATCGCTTTGGGAAAGACGTCCTAAAAACGAAGGCGCAGCTACTCTTGCAGGAGGCCTGGCATGACACTTTTGACAACTGTTTTTGCTGCAATTATCTGCACTGTAATCTGGTATAAAAATGAAAACGCCCGTTCTCTCAAAGTTGGAACTCTTGTTCTGATGTACTGGGGCGCTTCACTTATGTGGCTCATCGATGCAATTTTTGCTTATGCAGAAGAAGGTGCAGACTCTTTTGTTCCGGCTCCACTTGATATGCTCAACGACTTTTATCTTGGACTTTCAGTTGTTGCACTCGGATTGATTATCTGGCTTGTAATTCTTTTTGTAAAAGATCCAAAGGGCGTTGTAAAGGCTACCTTGTTTAAGAAATAACAATACATGAATAATGAAATAACAAAGCTTTTGCAGGGCGTCAAAGACGGAAGTGTTTCTGTTGATGACGCTCTGCTTGAATTAAAAATGCAACCTTTCAAAGATATAGATTTTGCAAAAATCGACCTGCACCGTAAGCTACGTCAGGGCACTGCAGAAATTATTTACGGCGCAGGAAAAACTCCACAGCAGATTATTAAAATTGTCCAGGCTATGCTTGAGTCGGGACAGAAAACAATTCTCATAACCCGTCTTGATGAACAAAAGGCAGCAGCCGTTCAGGAGTCTGTGACCCCGCTTGCTAAGTTTGATTACCACAGCGATGCTCGGATTGCAATTGTAGGCGAGCTTCCTGTGCCTGATGGAATTGGTAAAATTGTAGTTGCAACAGGCGGAACAAGCGACATTCCAGTTGCCGAAGAAGCCGCTTTAACAGCAGAAGCTTTGGGAAATGAAGTTGTGCGCCTTTATGATGTTGGAGTTGCAGGCCTTCACCGTTTGCTTTCTCATATGGATGAGGTGATGAGTGCTTCTGTAATTATTGCCATTGCCGGAATGGAAGGCGCTCTTGCAAGTGTAATCGGCGGTCTTGCTGATTGTCCTGTAATTGCAGTTCCAACAAGCGTAGGCTATGGCGCCGCCTTTGAAGGCCTGAGCGCACTCTTAAGCATGCTCAATTCCTGTGCCAGCGGAGTAAGCGTAGTAAATATAGATAACGGCTTTGGTGCAGGTTATCAGGCGAATATGATTAATCACATGAGGACAAAATGAAAACGATATACTTTGACCTTCAGATGGGTGCTGCCGGCGACATGCTTAGTGCGGCGCTTTTTGAACTTTTGAATGATGAACAGAAAAAAGAATTTTTAGATAAAATAAATAGTGCCGGGATTCCTGATGTTGAAGTTGCGTCCGAAGCTTCGGTGAAGTGCGGGATTACGGGGACGCATTTTAGAGTGACAGTCGATGGTGAGGAAGAAGAGGTGCATGATGCGCATCATCATGAACATGAACACCATCATGAGCACGGCCCTTCGACAGGCTCAGGGACCGCGGAGCATGCACATCATGAACACGAGCACGAGCACGGTGGGGTCCCTGAGCATGTCGAAGGGCACCACCACACCTCCCTGCATGATATTGAACACCTTGTAAACGACCTCAAACTTTCTGACACTGTAAAAAAGAACGTTCTTGAAGTTTACAACCTCATTGCACAGGCCGAAAGTCATGCTCACGGCAAACCTGTTACAGACATTCACTTTCACGAAGTTGGAACAATGGATGCAGTTGCAGACATTACTGCTGTGTGCCTCCTTATAGAAATGCTCAATCCAGAACGCATAATCGCTTCGCCTGTAAATGTTGGTAGCGGTCAGGTTCATTGTGCACACGGTATTCTTCCTGTCCCGGCTCCGGCTACTGCATTTATTTTGCAGGGTGTCCCAAGCTACAGCAATCAGATAAAAGGTGAACTTTGTACTCCAACAGGTGCGGCACTTCTTAAGCATTTTGTAAAGTCTTTTGGACCTATGCCTACAATCACTACAGAACAGATTGGCTACGGAATGGGCAAAAAAGATTTTGAAGCTGCTAACTGTGTTCGTGCAATTATGGGAGACATCAGCCGTGACTACCAATCGGTAGTTGAATTTACCTGCAACCTTGATGACATCAGCGCAGAACGAATCGGTTTTGCAATTGAACAGCTTTTTGAAGCAGGCGCTGTAGAAGCATATACAATTCCTGTAACTATGAAAAAATCACGCCCTGGAAACCTGCTTTGCGTAATGTGTCTTGAAGAAAATAAACAGAAGGTGCTTGAAGCAATTTTTAAACACACAACAACTCTTGGTGTACGCCAGAATATAAGTCAGCGCTATGCTCTGGACAGAACTATAGAAACTGTCCAAACAGACTTTGGCCCTGTACGTGTGAAAAAAGCAGAAGGTTTTGGAGTGACACGACAGAAAATTGAATATGAAGATCTTGCCCGTATAGCCCGTGAAACTGGAAAGAGTATAAGTGAAATAGAGCACGTCATTGCGAGTGGAGCGAAGCAATCCACGTTATGAAAAATGAATTGCCACGTCGCTCCGCTCCTCGCAATGACGGACTTGAATCAAAACTAGTTTCTCTTGCCAACAAATACGAGATTCCTTCTTTTTGCAACGAGGATCCTTCGCAGTTTTTGTGCTGGTATAAAAAGTCCACCGCAGACATAGAAACAGCTTCTTTTATTGCAGCCATGCTTGCCTTTGGAAACCGAACACAATTTATTCCAAAAATCAGGCAGATTTTACAGCTTGCAGATAATTCTTCCGGAAGTATTACACTTTGGCTTAAAAATAGCATTTATAAATCAGATTTTGAGCGTGGTTCTAAAAAATACTACCGTTTTTATTCCTACGATGACATGCAGATTTTCTTTGAGGAGCTTGCTTCTATCCTCAAATCAACCAAAACCATGGGAGAATACTTTAAAACCCGCTGGCAGGAAGCTTCCACAAATCATCCCTCTTCTCACCTTGCAGACATCATCAGTCAAAGCTTCCCAAAAAGCAGTATTGTACCAAAGGGTCGTTCAAGCGCAAACAAAAGAATCCATATGTTCCTGCGCTGGATGGTAAGACAAAACTCGCCTGTAGATCTTGGTCTTTGGAAGTGGTACCCGCAATCTGACCTTTTGATTCCATTAGATGTTCATGTTATGCAGGAAGCACAGAAGCTGGGGTTGCTCCCCGCCAATGCAACGGCCTCCCGAAAAACGGCCATCACGCTCACAAAAAAAATGGATGAGGTTTTCCCAGGAGATCCAGCCCGCGCTGACTTCGCACTTTTTGGATTAGGAGTGGACTCATAACACATACGTCATTGCGAGCGAAGCGTGGCAATCCAGGAATATGAATGCATTTTAATATGTGGATTGCCACGTCGCTAAGCTCCTGTCGCAGAGCTTACCAAGTTTGCTTCACAAACTTGCGCAATGACGAAATAGCTATCATATGCTACAATAGTTAAAGGAGACCCCATATGCTCGACAACATCCCTCGCTTTGACATGGCTAAAAAACCTAAGAAAATGCACCTGCTGGCACTGGCATGGCTGCTTTCTTTTCCTGATGTAATTTCGCACAAAAATAAACTTACAAAAATTAACATGAAAGGCATTAAGCCGCCGTACCTGCTTTTGTGTAATCACAACGCCTTTATGGATTTTAAAGTTGCAACTAAGGCAATCTTTCCGCACAGGGCAAATTATGTTGTTGCAATCGACGGCTTTTGGAAACGCGAATGGCTGCTCAGACTTATCGGCTGTATCTGCAAAAGAAAATTCACAAATGATATTATGCTTGTCCGCCAGCTTAAATATGTAATCGACCGCGGAAGCATTGCTGTAATTTATCCGGAGGCCCGCTACTCTCTTTGCGGTACTACTGCTGTGCTTCCTGAATCTCTTGGCAAGCTTGTAAAAATCTTAAAGGTGCCTGTTGTAACTTTAATCTGCCACGGGCATCACGTAAACTCACCTTTCTGGAATCTGCCTGATCACAAAGTACGCGGAACTCAGGCAACTATGAAATGTCTTTTTACAGCAGACCAGGTTGCCTCGCTCGACCACACACAAATCATGAAAGGTATTGAGCAGGAATTTATTTACGACGACTTCAAATGGCAAAAAGAAAACAATATAAAAATCACATATTCTCAGCGTGCAAAGGGGCTTCATAAGGTTTTGTACAAATGCCCGGCCTGCAACACAGAATACAAAATGAGCTCGGAGGGCATCACTCTGCGCTGTAATCATTGCGGCAAAGAATGGGAAATGACAGAGCTTGGAGAACTACGCGCAAAAGAAGGCAACACAGAATTTTCACATATCCCTGACTGGTACGAATGGGAACGTGCAGAAGTCCGTAAAGAAATAGAAGCCGGAACTTATTACTGGTCTGGCCAGGCACAGGTAGACGCGCTTCCAAACGCAGACCGCTACATCGACATTGGCATGGCAACCTTCACCCACGACATGACAGGCTTTACGCTCACAGGTGAATACAAGGGCGAACCATACGAAGTCAAGCTTCCTGCCGCCTCGCAATATTCAATCCACATTGAGTACGACTACCTTGGCAAAAAAACAGACTGCGTAGATTTGAACACAATCAACGACACGCTGTACACCTATCCCGTTGGCACCGACTTTTCCGTTACAAAAATGTCACTGGCTACGGAAGAAATGTATCAGTACTATAAGCGGATTCAAACAAGTTGAAATATCGCTCTTTGCGTGATAAAATAAGAGTAATTGATTTAAAAGAGGTCTTTTATGAAAACAAAATTCAAAATTATTTGCGCAGCACTTTTTTTAATGTCTGTAATTTTCACAGGCTGTGCTTCAAAAAAAGGCGATCTTCAGGAAATTAACGACGAAGATTTTTCTCCAAAATTAATTCTTATTGCTTCTGGAAATCAGCGCCTTGTAAAATTTGAAATTGATAAAAATGCTCTTCTTCCTGATGTAGATACAAAAAACATAAAAGCCGCTCAGATTACAATTGATATTTATTCAGGACGAAAACCTGCAGGCGGTAAAGATGGTACTCCTGTTGCTACAGTTTCTTTTGACCTGCTCAAAGATGCAGACAAGCTTATCAAAGGCTACGATCTTATGGCAAATGCAAAATCACTTAAGACTACTGCTGCCGATTTGAACAAAGCTTTTGCTGCAACACGCTATTACTATGCAAAAGGAAACTTTGAAGCAACTGTAAAAGAAAGCAAACTTGTTACAAAAACAAAGACTATCTACAGCAACGATACAGTTTACACTCCTCTTGAAGATGTTCCAGAAACAGATTCAAGTTATGTAGATGCAAAATAACCTGCCGTAACAAAATGAAATTCAAATTTGACTCAAAACTAACAAGAACTATCCTCATTGTAATTTGTATAATTCTTTCGCTTATAATGTATTCACAGCGCCGCACAAGAAATCACTTTAAACAAGCGGCAAAGCTTCCTTTTTATAATATTCAGGTTGAAGATGTTTTAGACGGAACTTATCGCGGAAAGGTTTATACTTCTTTCATGCATGTTCAGCTTGATGTAACTGTTTTGGATCACAAACTTACCCGGATTGATATTATTGAAAACGAAGGAGCCTACGGCAAGAAAGTTGCACCTATTCTTGATGAAATGATTGCCCAAAATACTTCGGTCGTACCCGCAATAAAAAAAGAAGAACTGGCAAGTATTGTTTTTGTTGCCTGTGTTGACGATGCTTTACGAAAGGGAGTTCCCGGATACACGCCCGATGACGAATAAAAAAACTGATTATCAGAAGCAGCTTGATTGTGTGCTGCAAGACATTTCTACTTCCGGGAAAAGGCCTTCTCTTTTACTGCACGCCTGCTGCGGTCCCTGCTCCTCTTATGTCCTTGAATATTTATGTAAGCATTTTGAAATTACAGTTTTGTTTTATAACCCGAACATTTACCCGGCCCAAGAATATGAACGTCGACTCCAGGAGCTTTTGAACTTTTACAAGCGCTTTATTCCTGCAGAAAATGTTCAGGTAATTCAGGCACCTTACGACCCTGAAGAATTTTACACAGCAGTCGGTACCCGCGAAAACCCCGAGCTTGCAAAAGAACCGGAACGCGGAGAACGATGCCGCCGATGCTATGAATTACGATTACGCTACACCTACGACTACGCCTGCGCCAATAACTTTGATTATTTTTGCACAACACTTTCTATAAGCCCGTTCAAGGATGCAGATATGATTAATGAGATTGGTTCTGGCCTTCCTGCCCTTCGACAGGCTCAGGGACCCCAGGGGCTGCAGGGACCACGCCCCCTCTGGCTGCCATCTGATTTCAAAAAGAAAAACGGCTTCAAACGCAGCCTGGAACTTAGTGCAGAATACGGATTATACCGCCAGGAATACTGCGGCTGTATTTACTCATTTTCTTAACAATTTTAAAAACCCGTGATATAATAGACACTACTATTAATAGTATCAAATACTAGAATATCAGTACGAGAGGTGTTTTATGTCTAAAAGAAAAATGTCGCTTAGAACAGAGCTTTTATTAGGAACAATTGGTTCCATGGTTATTGTCACTTTGTTCCTGAGCATTTCATTTAAATTTGTAATGCAGCGCATTATTACACAGACTACCGTAGATTCTGTTAATCAGACCATGGAAACCTTAAACAAGGAAGTTACCGGCGTTCTTGGAGAATACAATGACCTTGTTGTAAGCCTTTCAGACGGAATTACTTATCTTGAGCCTCGTGAAAAAATCGGTGACCTTGTAAACGGCATGGGTAAAAACATGATTGATAACACCATGCTCTACTACGCTACCTACGAACAGCTTTGGGAAGGAGGAGCACTTTATACAAGCATTGGCTGGATTCCTCCTGCAGACTTTGATATGCAGTCGCGATTGTGGCATCAGAATGCCGTAAAAGATCAGACAAAGGTTTGTTACACAGAGCCTTATGTTGATGCAAATACAGGCTTACTTAATATTACTTTAAGCTACCGCGTTCTTGATAAAAACGGAAAGCTCATTGGTATTGCTGCTGCCGACATTGTTCTTGATGCTTTGAGTGAAGCTGTAAAAAATATCAGGCTTTCTACAAACAGTAAAATTCATATCATTACAAAAGAAGGTCTTTATCTTACAAACGACGACTTTGACAAAATCATGACTGAAAACTATTTTGATGAAATTAATCTTACAAAATATTCTCAGGCTGATTATCTTGACGGAAACGCAAAAGCATTTACAGAAGGAAAATCTTTCTATGGTGTATGCCCTATTGAAAACACACAATGGTTTATTGTTGTAGAAGGTCCAAACGAAGATTTTTCGGGCGAATACACAAAGCTCCTTGTTTACACAATTATGGGACTCCTTGTAATTGCAGTAATCATGATTGTTCTTTTCTTGATTCTTTCTGCACGAGTTTCTCGAAGCTTTAAGATTATTGCTTCTGGTTGTGAGCTCATGGCAATGGGTGATTATTCAGAACGATATCCTGATTACTTTACAAAAGAAGCTTCTCTTCTTGCAAACGGCTTTAATCTTGTAACAGAGCGCCTTGAAGGAAACATAAACAGTATGAAGCAGTCTAAGGTTGCACTTGATGAAGCCGGAGGAAAGCTCAGCGGTACAATTGAAGATCTTATGTCTTCTATTGTTCAGATTGGTGCAAGCATCAGTAATACCGGTATGAACCTTAGAAATCAGACAAACAGTGTTTCTCAAAGTGCTCAGAGTATTTCTAAGATTCTTGATATGATTCACCAGATGGAAGAATTGGTTCAGACTCAGGCTAAGGCTGTTCAGGGTGCTTCTACTGCCGTTGAAGAAATGGTTGGTAACATTAATGAAGTTGATAAGTCTGTAGATAAGATGGCTCATTCTTTTGGCGTTCTTGATGAAACTGCACAGAACGGTGTTCAGACACAGAATGAATTACAGCAGCAGATTATTGAAATTGAAAATCAATCTAAACTTTTGAGTGAAGCAAATAAGGTTATTGCAAACATTGCAGGTCAGACGAACCTTCTTGCCATGAACGCCGCTATTGAGGCTGCTCATGCCGGAGACGCAGGTCAGGGATTTGCAGTAGTTGCTGATGAAATCCGTAAGCTTAGTGAAACTTCTTCTGCTCAGTCAAAGACAATTGGTGCTCAGCTTAAGAGCATTCAGAATGCAATTAATCTTGTTGTTCAGGCAACCCAGCATGGTGTTCAGGATTATGCAAACCTTTCAAAAGAAATCCGCGAAACAGATACTCTTGTTCAGCAGATTAAAGCTGCCATGACAGAACAGCAGCAGGGTTCTACACAGATTCTTGATGCCCTTGGCGAAATGAACGAAAGTACTCAGCAGGTACAGAATGCTTCTGAGGAAATTACAACAGCCAGCCAGGCAATCATCGGCGACGTAGAAATCCTGCAGAACGAAACAAAAGTCATGGGCCAGAGTATGGACGAAATGGGTCTGAGCGCCGACAAGATGCAGGACGCCGGTCTTACACTCGCTGGGGTTTCTAAGACTGTAGAAGCTTCCATCGAGGAAATGGGCAAACAGATAGACCTCTTTGAAGGTGTGTAAGGCCGCTGGCGGCCGGTGTTCTATAGCAAACCGTTAAAAAAATTGCGAAAGCAATTTTTAGGTTTACTTACTCGCAGGGGTTTTAGGGGACGGCGAGTCCCCTAGGAGAGGGGGTAGCGGAAAACCGAAGGTTTGAAGCGAGGGGCAGGCGCCCCTACTATTCCCAATTCCCTCTTTTTTCATTAAAATACCTCTATAACTAAATCAAGGAGCCCCCTTATGCTTTTTTCACCTGTTGAAATTCAAGAAACTGTAAATATGTTCATGCGCCAGAAGCTTGATATCCGCTGTATTACTATGGGTATTTCACTTTTGGATTGTGCCGACTCTGACCCAAAACGCGCATGTGACAAAATCTATGATAAAATCATGAAAAAGGCAGGCAACCTTGTAAAAGTAGGCCAGGATATTGAAAAGGAATTTGGTGTACCTATTATAAACAAACGTATTTCTGTTACACCAATTGCGCTCGTGGCTGGTGCAAGCAATGCCACTTCTTATGTTGATTACTGTAAAACACTGGACCGCGCAGCAAGCGATCTTGGCGTAAATTTTTTGGGAGGATTCAGCGCACTTGTACAGAAGGGAATCACTCCTGCAGACCGCATTTTGATTGAATCTATTCCTGAAGCCTTGAGCGTAACAAACTGCGTATGTTCAAGCGTAAATGTTGGAACTACAAAAAACGGAATCAACATGGATGCCGTAAAGCTCATGGGCGAAATTATCTGTAAAACTGCAGACGTTTCTAAAACCTGCGACGTAAACGGCTGTGCAAAGCTTGTTGTATTCTGCAACGCACCAGAAGACAATCCATTTATGGCAGGAGCCTTCCACGGACCTGGAGAAGGAGACAGCGTAATCAACGTTGGTGTTTCGGGCCCTGGAGTAATTTTAGCAGCCGCACGCGAATATAAAGGTCAGCCAATAAACGTTCTTGCAGACGGTATTAAAAAGATGGCATTTAAGATTACAAGAATGGGCCAGCTTGTTGGAAGCGAGGCAGCAAAACGCCTTAACACAAACTTTGGTATTCTTGATTTGTCGCTTGCCCCTACTCCTGCAGTCGGCGACTCTGTTGCACGCATTCTTGAAGAAATTGGTATTGAAGGTTGTGGAGCCCCAGGTACAACAGCAGCCCTTGCAATGCTCACCGATATGGTAAAAAAAGGCGGCGTAATGGCCAGTACGAACGTTGGTGGTTTAAGCGGTGCCTTTATCCCAGTTTCAGAAGACGAAGGAATGATAAACGCCGTAAAGCAGAACTCAATCTGTCTTGAAAAGCTCGAAGCTATGACAACTGTATGTTCTGTAGGTCTTGATATGATTGCTATTCCTGGAGACACCCCAGCCACAACAATTTCCGGAATCCTTGCAGATGAATTTGCAATTGGTATGGTTAATAACAAAACAACTGCCTGCCGCCTCATTCCAGCTCCTGGCAAAAAAGCCGGTGACTGGGTAGAATTTGGAGGCCTGCTTGGTGGCTGCCCTGTAATGCCAGTAAGCAAGTTCAGCTGTGCAGATTTCATCAACCGCGGCGGTAAGATTCCGGCACCTATTCATTCGTTCAGGAACTAAAGGACTAAAATTTTATGCAGAAAAAACACTCCTCTACTCTTTTACTGATTGCTTTTGTAAGCTCACTTGTTCTTCTTTCTTGTCACGCAAATGCTACAATCACAGAACCGAAAAAGAATTATTTCAATTATTCCGGATTTGAATTTACTTTCAACAAAACATCCTCTACAACTTATAATTACAAAACAATCGATCAGGATTGTAAAGAAATCACTTGTTCTGCTTATTATGAATATGAAACTGGCAACGGAGAAACAGGAACGGAATTTAAATTAATTATTGTAGACTGCCACGGAACATTGATGAATAATAACTCGCGTCCTTCCTATTCTGGCGCTTCTTTTAGTATCTCAGACGTGCCTTCAAAACGCGCAATCATTATCTCACCCGATTATATTGGTTATGGAATAACACATGGAAAAACTCACCCGTATGTTGTTGCAGATCTTAATGCAAGAAATATTATTGATTCCATTCTGTCTGTAAAACGTAAAAGCGGTTTGAAATTTGCTGATGACTGTAAGACTTTAATAATGGGTTACTCTCAGGGTGGACAGACTTCTCTTGCAACTTGTAAATTCATTCAGAATTCAATTCCTGTAGAATATAAAAATGACCTAAATGTTTCCAAAGTCTATGCCGGTGCCGGACCTTATGATCTTGTTGCAACAATGAATACATTTCTTTCTTCAGATGCTGTAATTTCACCGTTTGTTTATCTTGTTATAAAAGGCTACTTAAACATGGGCTATAGTTCACTTAAGAATTATGAATTAGAGGATTTCTTTACAGAGGAATTTTTGAATTCAAATATGAGGGCCTCTTTGGATCAAATGAACTATTCATTAAGCACCGGGGGAACAGAACTTGTTACTTTCTCAGATATCAATAATCTTGCTACCCCTGAATTTATTAATTCTTCTTCAAATATTTCAAAGGCATTTAAGCAGGCCCTACAACAAAATAATCTTACTACCGGCTGGACTCCGGAAACTTCTGTTTATATCTACCACCTTCAAGATGATGATGTAGTTCCTTTTATAAACTTTCAAAAGCTTGAGGAAGGTATGAATAACTGCAGCAACATAGAATTTTATAAAAGCACAGAAACGATTACTACCAGCGGTCCGTTTGATTTTAAACACGGAAAAGCGGCTCATGCTTTTTATATAAAAATTATTAATGAAATAAACCTTTTACCCTAACGCAACATCAAGAATCATCATCAGGACAAAGCCAATCATAAAGGCAATTGTACCAAGATTTGAATGCTAACCGTAAGGAATATAACATTTTGTTTAAAAGTTAGCAATAGCTAACCGAAAAGATTGACAAAAAATTGAGGTCTAATGCAATATACATAAAAAGTATAAACTATTTGACTTTAAAATAATTATGCTTATACTGTAAGTATGAACGAAACTTTACGGGCATTAAGAGAACAGAATAATTATTCTCAGGCGGCAGTGGCTTCTTATCTTAATATTTCAAGACAGATGTATATTAAATATGAAAACGGTGATTCTGTGCCTCCTGTCAAAATTGTTGTAGATCTTTGTAATTTTTATCGTGTTCCTTATGATGTGATTCTTGAAGACAAGTTAAATAATAATCAGAAAGAAAAACCAAAAGCAGGGATTTATGATATTCCTGATGAACCAGTTATGGAATTACATGATTCTGGATCAACTTTTGGCCCGGTAAAAAATACCCCATCTTATTATCTCAAAACAATTCTGGAAATGCTTCCTAAGCTTGTTTATAAAGAACGGCTTAAGGTTCTGGAAAAGGTATCGAGGTTAGTGCAAGAAGAAACTGAAGAAAAATTAAAGACTAAAAAACAGAATTCCTTTTATGAAAATCTCATGGAGCTTAACAAAAAATATCATCCAAAATCAGATGGTAAAAAATGGACAAGGGAGGAGCTGTATGAGAGATAATAAATCAGTTGTAACAACAGCAGGAAAAGTGTTCTTTGATACAAATATACTTGTTTACTCTGCAGATGCAAAAAATCCCCAGAAACAACTGATTGCTGCAAGTTTATTAGAAAAAGCTTCAATTGAAAAAACAGGCCTTATTTCTACACAAAGCCTCCAGGAATTTTATAATGCTGCCACTAAGAAACTAAAGTTGACAAAGCAGGCCGCAAAAGAATATGTTGAACTATTCTCCATACAATTTCCGGTCAAAGAAATTTCTATCTCTCTTATTCTAAATGCTGTGGACATAAGTATAAAACACAAGCTTTCTTTTTGGGATTCTCTAATAATTTCTACTGCAAATGAAACAGGTTGTGTCGTTGTTTATTCAGAAGATATGAATAACGGACAAATAATTGATGGGACAAAGATTTTAAATCCTTTTGCCAACTAAAAGAAAATTCCTTTTACAAAAATCTCAATGCCAATAAGGATTAGTATAATACCGCCAAGAATTGTTGCCTTAGAACTCAGATGCTGGCCGGCTTTTTTGCCTATTAGGAGGCCAATCATACAGATTATAAATGTGACAGTCGCAATAATCATACTGGCTGTGAAGGCCATCAAAAGCCCGTAATCTGCGATTGTAAAGCCAACGGAAAGGGCGTCTATGGAAGTAGCTAGTCCCTGAAGAATGAGTGTTGCAAAAGTAAGTACTACGCGTTCTTCTACAGCTTCTTCGCCTGCTTCCTTTGATTCATGCAGCGCTTCCCAGATCATCTTGCCACCGATGTAAAGCAAAAGTACAAGTGCAATCCACGGAACAAACAATTCAAACTTTTCAAAATATTCAACGATTGTATGAACGCAAAGCCAGCCGATCATAGGCATGGCAAACTGGAAAAAGGCATAAATGCCGGCCATAAAACACATGCGGCGTTTTTTCATGTTTGGTTCTTTAAGACCATTCGCCAGAGAAACTGAAAAGGCATCCATTGCGAGTCCCACGCCAAGCAGGATGCTGTTAATAAAAAATACAAAGCTCCATTTCATACAAGTAGCCAAATTATTGCACAGATAAAAAAGATGGTCAATAAGAATGCCAGAACAGTAAATTTAAACTTGACAGTGTTAAGATTGTGCGTTATATTATGCCTTGTGTAAAACTAAACACCGTTAAGATATAAAAACCAAAACGGTGATTGGACAAAGGAGATGTAAGATGAAACAGTTTAATTTGAAAAAAGGGTGTCTTGTTCTGTTTTTTGCAGCGGGATTTCTTGCCGCCCTTAATGCACAGGAGCCTGAAAAAGAAGGTATCAAATTTTCTGTTGTACCGAACGTAAAATTCACCATGCGCCAGATTCAGGATGATAACTATCTTTATAGTCCTTTTGGTTCATTACAATTTATGCTGGAAAAAGACGAAAACGACAACTCGAACATGCCCGATTTAATCTCAACAAAAATATCATACGGTCAGGATATATTTTCAAAAGGCATACCGGGCTATGACCAGGCAAACTTTCATCATCTAGGATTTTTTGAAAAAGTTGTAACAGGTAAAAATTCCTTCCTCTTAAAAATCGACGGTAACGGTGCAGATCCTTTTGAAAGCTACAAAAACTTTGAAGGCCTTTTAATGTACGGCCGTAAGCTTATAGATACAGAATCAACTTCTCTTGTGCTTGGTGGAGGCCTTGCAGCAACAGATACAGGAATAAATCTTGGCGGAGTAGATCTTTTCCTTGTTCCTCTCCCAATGTTATATTTTAGTTATACAGGCCATCTTTTCACCACAGAGTTTGAATGGATTGGACTTCCGAACGCAAGGTTTGTACTCTTCCCGGAAAAACTCTTCCGCATAAAGGCAGACCTTTCTTTTGCAGGTTTTAAATTACCTGTTGATATAAACTTTGATACAGCTTTCGCCTATTATCCAATTAAAGAAGGCCCTCTTAAAGATTATTTTTACATAAGCGCAGGCCTTTCTCATAATATTGAAAAGTTCAGAATAAATCAGGAAAGCTCTGTAAAATATCATTATTTTTGTGCCTATGCAGAAGTTAATGCCACTGCAATCGGGGCTCGTGCAGGTTATACCTTTGGCGGAAACAGCAGAAACGGTTTTTATCTTTTAATTCAGGGAATGTATAAGTTTTAGGAGCGCACGATGAAACAAAATTCAATTTTAATCATTGTTCTGGGAGCCTTATGTATGATATCTTGTAAGAGTAATAGGGTTGTAGAAATGCAGGAAGCACAGGGCGTTGAAAACACACAAAAAATCCGCCGCATGATAAACAATAAAATGAACGGAATGTTTATAAGCATGACAGATGAAAACAATCCGGTTCTTTTGTTTATTTCAGGCGGTCCTGGCGTTCCGGAATTCTGGCTCAACGAAGCTTATGCAAAAGAATATCCGAATGAGCTTAGTAAATATTTTACAGTCTGCTGGTGGGATTATCTTGGAGAAGGCCTTTCTTACGATTCAAAAATCAAACCACAGGAAATCACGGTAGAACGGCTTGCTCAGGATGCACACGAAGTTGCCCGATATCTTAAAACAACTTTCAAAAAAGAAAAGATTTATCTTATGGCACATTCAAGCGGAACAAATCTTGGGCTCTATCTTGCACAAACAAACAGCGATGATTTTTACTGCTACTTTGCAATGGGCCAGGATCACTACGATCAGAACCGCCGTTATGAAGAAGGCTATTATTTTATGAAAAAAGTCTTTGAAGAAAAAGGGGATAAAAAAGCGCTCGCAAAAATGAATAAACTTGTCACTGTTCTCGCGGACGGAACTTTTAAAATCAACAAACCTGAGAGCATAGGCAAAGACTGGGAACAAATACTTCTTCTTGCAGGCTGTGCTACTACAAGACAGATGCGCTCTGATTACAAGGATATTTTTAAAAAGCAGATGTCCTGTAGCTGCTACACCTTTGCCGAAAAAATTAATTACTGGAAAGGAAAAGCTCTTTTGGGAAAAAGCGAATACAGAAAGTACCGTGTAAATCCTGAAGCTGCCTGCGTAATTCCGGTGCATTTTATTTCGGGCTACTATGATTACACAACTCCGGTTACTCTTTCCAAAGAATTGTACGATTGTCTTGAAGCGCCGGAAAAATCATTTTATACTTTTAATGATTCAGCTCATTCACCTTTATGGGAAGAAAATAAACTGGTTATTGAGGTTATGTTAAAACATGTCAGATAAATATCATCATGGCGACTTAAGAAATGCGCTTATTGAAGAAGGAATAAAAATGATAAACACAAGGGGCGAAGATTCCTTGTCCATGCGAAAGCTTGCAGAAAAATGCGGCGTTTCAATGGCAGCTCCCTATGCGCATTTTAAAAACAAAGAAGAAATGATTAACGCCATAAAAAATTATGTTACCGACAGTTTTACACTTTACCTCGAAAAGGCCGTAAACAAAACACAGACTCAAGATATTGAAGCCAAAATAATTGCCCTTGGAAAAGCCTATGTTACATTTTTCATAACCAACCCGGAGTATTTTACCTTCCTCTTTTCCCGCGGCTACATTCACGCAAATCTTGATTTTACCCATTCCGATAAAAATGATTTTAAACCATTTGTGATTCTAAAAAACTTGTGTACTCAATATTTCCAGGAAAAAAAGCCGGCCCTTTCAGATTACGAAAAAGAACTTGAGATTATCCGCATCTGGGCTTCGGTGCAGGGCATCACCTCCATAATCTTCATGAAAAACGTAAAATGGAGCCGCAACTGGAAAAAAGAAATTGAAAACCTGTTGAAGTAAAATTATTTCTTACACGCACAACACATCTTACAATGCTCACAGGAGCAGCCACAGGATGATTTTCCTTTTTTCTTATCCTTTACGAGTGAGGTAATAATTCCTGACACGATCAGAACCAGAAAAAGGGAAATTAGAATTGTTCCAAGGTTAGTTGCAATCCACATCATCATGTGACTCCTTTTTTTTATGCTTTTATTTCGAGCTTGTTAGCTTCGGTGTATTTTTTGAAGAAGAGCATGTATACCATTGCGGCAATTGCTGCAACTGCTACAATCAAACCAACAATGTTCAAGTGGCCTGTGAAGACTCCGCCAAGCTGATTTATAATCAACGAAATTACATAAGCAAAACCGCACTGATATCCTATTGCGAACCAGGTCCATTTTGGATTGTTCATTTCGCGCTTGATAGCACCGATAGCTGCAAAACATGGAGCACACAAAAGGTTGAATACTAAGAAAGAGAAGCCTGTTACGCCTGTGAAAGCCTGACTGAGTGACTGCCATGCTGTGAGTTCTCCGCCTCCGTAAAGGATTCCCATTGTTCCAACGATGTTTTCTTTTGCAACAAGTCCTGTAATACTTGCAACAGCAGCCTGCCAGTTACCCCATCCAAGAGGGATGAAGAGCCATGCAATGCAGTTTCCGATTTTTGCAAGGATCGAGAATTCAAGTTCGTCTTCACCAAGCATGCGGAAGCCGTCTTCTGCAAATCCAAAGTATGTTGTGAACCAGATTACGATTGTTGAAAGAAGGATAATTGTTCCTGCCTTTTTGATGAATGACCAGCCGCGTTCCCACATTGAGCGCAGTACGTTTCCAACAGTTGGCCAGTGGTAAGCAGGGAGTTCCATTACAAACGGAGCAGGGTCACCTGCAAACATCTTTGTCTTTTTGAGCATGATTCCTGAAATGATGATTGCGGCCATACCAATAAAGTATGCAGAAGTAGAAATCCAGGCTGCGCCACCAAAAATAGCACCGGCAATCATTGCAACGAAAGGAACCTTTGCACCACAAGGAATAAAGGTTGTTGTCATAATTGTCATACGGCGGTCACGTTCATTTTCGATTGTACGGCTTGCCATAATTCCAGGTACACCACAACCAACACCAATAAGCATTGGAATAAATGATTTTCCTGAAAGACCAAACTTTCTGAAGATACGGTCAAGAACGAAGGCAATACGAGCCATATAACCACAGGCTTCAAGGAAGGCAAGCATGATAAACAGAACAAGCATCTGTGGAACAAAGCCAAGTACTGCACCAACGCCGGCAACAATACCGTCAAGAATAAGACTCTTGAGCCAGTCAGCGGCACCTGCTGCATCAAGGCCTGCTTCTACAAGGGCAGGAATACCAGGAACCCATACGCCGTAATCTGCAGGATCCGGTTCGTCGCCGATTTCTTCCAGTGTTTTTACAGCTTCTGCATAATCAGCAAGGCTTGCAGTTTCTTCGCTGATTTCCAGAGTTTCTTCATCTTCAAGAGTGTAGATAAAGTCGCCTGTTGGAGCAGAACCATTTTCTTCTACATATAAATCATAGCCGTCTACAATTGCTGAGGCCCCAGCGTAATTTTCTGCAATTTCGCCATAGCCGCCGTCAATTCCAAAGAGGTGATATCCGTCACCAAAAAGTCCGTCGTTTGCCCAGTCTGTAGCAGGAGCACCAACTCCAACCATGGCAATCCAGTAAACTAAGAACATAACTACGGCAAAAATAGGAAGACCAAGCCAGCGGTTTGTTACAATCTTATCAATCTTGTCTGACTTTGTAAGAGAGCCGGCGTTCTTCTTTTTGTAGCAGGCTTTGATTACCTGTGCAATGTAAACGTAACGTTCGTTTGTGATAATGCTTTCTGCATCGTCATCAAGCTCTTTTTCTGCAGCAGCAATGTCGCTTTCAATATGAGCAAGCTTGTCGGCAGGAATCTGCATTTGTGACAAAACCTTGTCGTCGCGTTCAAAAATCTTGATTGCGTACCAGCGCTGCTGTTCTTCAGGCATGTCGTGAACAACTGCTTCTTCAATGTGAGCAATTGCATGTTCAACAGGGCCAGAGAAAGTGTGAAGTGGAACTGTCTTTCCGTTCTGGGCAGCGTTTATAGCCTCGTCTGCGGCTTCCATAATTCCTGTTCCCTTGAGGGCAGAGATTTCCATAACCTTACAGCCAAGCTGATTAGAAAGCTCCTGGATGTTTATCTGGTCGCCGTTCTTTTTTACAAGGTCCATCATGTTTACAGCAACAACTACAGGAATGCCAAGTTCTGTAAGCTGAGTTGTAAGATACAAGTTTCTTTCAAGGTTTGTTCCGTCTATGATGTTTAAGATTGCATCGGGGCGTTCACCAATAAGATAATTACGTGCAACAACTTCTTCGAGTGTATAAGGTGAAAGCGAGTAAATACCTGGCAAGTCTGTGATGATTACATCGTCGTGCTTTTTGAGTTTACCTTCTTTCTTTTCTACAGTAACGCCAGGCCAGTTACCTACAAACTGATTTGAACCGGTAAGTGCATTGAACAAAGTTGTCTTACCGCTGTTAGGGTTTCCTGCAAGTGCAATACGAATTCCCATTTTACACCTCCTCAACTTCAATCATTTCGGCATCGGCCTTGCGGAGTGACAATTCGTAATTTCTTACAGTTACTTCTACAGGGTCTCCAAGTGGGGCAACCTTACGTACAAATACAGATGTACCCTTGGTAATTCCCATGTCCATGATTCTTCTTTTAACTGCGCCTTCGCCATGAAGCTTAACGACAGTTACAGTCTCTCCGATTTTTGAATCTCTTAATGTTTTCACGGTTTTCTCCTATATCTCTATATCATTATTTTTTTTGCGAGTTCATCACTTACCGCTATACGGCTTTCTTTAACCTTTATGATTAGATTCTGACCGAGCGAACTAACAATACTAACCTGTCCGCCGACATTAAACCCAAGATCTTCCAGGTGCTTTTTTACCTCCGGGCTTCCACCAATTTTTCTGATGATTTGCGGTTCATCCTTTTGTGCATAAATTAGAGGCATCATATAATTCTCCTGTTAGTGCTGTAGGGTTAGTTATTGCTAACCGTAGGGTAAAAAATAAAGTTAGACACTGCTAACTGTGATAGATTATAGTTAGCATACACTAACTTGTCAAGTATGGATTGCCACGCTACGCTCGCAATGACGGGAATCGCTTCGTCATTGCGAGCGCAGCGTGGCAATCCAC
>JAFZLJ010000142.1 GCA_017551545.1 Treponema sp.
GGGCTAAAAAACTTGGCTTGCTTTTTTATTCTTTTAGGTTTATATTATAGCCAGATCCTATTAAGGTGAAAGTGGACTTCATGTCATGCGTTTCGGAAGAAACCTAGCCTTATACAGGGTCTATTTTTTTTGCTTCTAGTATATTCTTTTTAGTATAAAAATTATTGGGATATTTTTTATTATCCAGAATGTCGTATACGAAACTGATTTTATCTTTCATGTAATTGTAATAACGGAATTCTCCTTTTTCATATACGCGCTGTATTGTCCAAAGAACATAATCGACAGCCCAGAGCAGAGGTTCTTCACTGCTTTTCTGTATTATAATTCTGATATTATTTGTGTTTTCTTTGTTCCATTTATTCTTGAATGCAGCAATTGCATCGTTTATTGCTTCCTGCATATTATCTTGACGCACGACATTGCCCATTGCAGAAAAATAGCAGTCAATTTCTGAATAGAGATGCAATCGGTTTTCAAGCAGTTTTGATACTAGGTATTTATATATCTTGGATTCCTTAAAATCAAATTTTTTGCGGAACAGCTCTACGCTTTTTCTTGCAACAATACATTGAAAAGAAAAATCCTGATTTTTTAAAAATTTATAAACTTTTTCACGAACTTCTGCACAGTCCATACATGCGTGAAACATTCTGCTTGTAGATTTTGATACCGAAGGTATTTCTTTTAAATAATCATCTGATAAAACTTCTGAATGCAGTCGCAAAAGATTCTTTCGGAATTCTTTTGGTTCTTTTACCTCAAGATAGCCGACTATAAAAACTTTGCTTGCTTTTCCCTGTTCAATAAGATTTACACCTTTACGACCAAGAACTTGTGGGTCTCCTGCTTCATCAAAAAAATAATACATTTTAATGTCTTCAGTTTTTTTCATAGTGTCAGTATAGCCCATTTTTAGATTTTGTGTATTGTTCAGAAATTGTTTATTATGCTTGCGCGGAACACCTTGTCAGATTCACATTACAAGCATATACTTTCAGCAGAAACAAATTACGCCATAGGGGAGAAAAAAATGAAAAAAGTTGTTTTCTTGTTATTATTGATAAATATTGCCAGTCTTTATGCTCCCGCACAAGAAATTGAAGGATATTATATTTCAAAAAAAGAACATCGGGCAGTCGAGAGAGGAAACAAGATAATATCAGCACTTGAAACGTATTACAACGACAATGGATTTTATCCACAGAAATTAGATGAACTTGTTCCAAAATATTTGCCAAAAATTGAAAACACAGGTTTGTTTAATTTCTTTGTGATACCTGTAAATTTTGAATATAGCCCTGAACCTGTAAAATATAGACCTGGCTATTTCAGAATATCGTATATAGATCCTAGAAAAGAAAAAGGTGATGAAGATTCGTATAAAAGATATTTTTATGATTCAAAAGATGACAAAATAAAAATTGATACAGATATTACTACTTCTGCGTCTATAACCATAGAATGGATTGATATAATTACTGAAGAAGATATAAGACAGATTGCAGATGCCGTAAAACAATATTTTAATGATTATAAAAAATTTCCAGAAAAATTATATGATGTAGTTCCAGAATATTTGACAGCTTTGCCAGCAACTCTACAGCCTAGATATTTAGCTGATGGAAAAGTGTATGTTGACTATCTAAATGTCCGGTATAATTTTCAGAATCCATTAAAAGACGATGAAACTGAGTTCGCACAATATTATGATATATATTTTACATATTATGATTTTATTATTTGTAACACTGACTTTTGGTATTCTTCCAAAAGCAAAAAATGGAGCGTTTCTGATTAATCAGAGATTAGCCGCAATTATCAAATTTTCCGCCATTTTCATCAAGAATACTTCTTTTCGCATCAGTTTATTCTACAAATGAAGTCTAATCCGCGAAAAGTGTCGATTTAGCTTCGCAAAATCTCAAGAATGAAGCAGATTTGTCAGGAATATGCGCAAAATATCAAATGATAATTGCCTGCTTTTTTCATTTTGGAGGAAATATCAAATGAAATTTGCTTGCTTTTTGCGTTTTGGAGCAAATATCAAATGAAATTTGCTTCCTTTTCTCATTTTGGACGAAATATCAAATGAATTTTGTTTCCTTTTTTCATTTTGAGCGAAATATCAAATGAAATTTGATAGATAGTTTTGTTTCCAATCAATTATCAAATGAAATTTTACTCATGGGGGCTTTATGGCTTCTTTTCGCAAAAGCCCTCACTGTTGGTCATTTCGACTCCGCTCAATGACCGGATTAATCTGCGTAAGCGAAGTTATGCCTAAAATGTTTGTACACACGGGTTTCCAAAGGGCAGAGCCCTTTGGCCGTGGCCATGGAAGGTGGGTTTGAGGGAGGAAACCAGCGGCCTTCGGACTCTGAGCTGGTGTCCTCCCTTTTTTTGTGGCTTGAAACTTATCCCATATCTTAATAGACTTAGCCCATGGAAAAGCTGATTGTAAAAGGTGCCAGGGAGCACAATTTAAAAAACATAGATGTCGAAATGCCTAGAAACAAGCTCGTGGTTATTTCAGGGCTTTCGGGTTCAGGCAAAAGTTCACTTGCATTTGATACAATTTTTGCGGAAGGTCAGCGGCGCTATGTAGAAAGCCTTTCAGCCTATGCGCGTCAGTTTTTAGGCCGCATGGACAAACCCGATGTAGACTATATAGAAGGACTTTCGCCTGCAATTTCGATTGAGCAGAAAACAACGCATAAAAACCCGCGTTCTACAGTCGGCACAGTAACAGAAATCTACGATTATTACAGACTGCTTTATGCGCGCATAGGTAAGCCGCATTGTCCGGTCTGCGGCAAAGAAATCAACGAACAGACTACAGACCAGATAATTGACGCAATCATGAATCTCGGCGAAGGCGCAAGGGTGCAGATTCTCGCGCCTGTTATACGCGGCAAAAAAGGCGAGCACACAAAAATATTGGACGATGCGCGCAAGGCAGGCTATGTCCGCGCCCGCATCGAC
>JAFZLJ010000143.1 GCA_017551545.1 Treponema sp.
AAGGGGTGGGCAGGTTCAACTCCTGTCGCTTCCGAGAAAGCAGCTCTGCTGCATTTTTTTTATCCTGAGATTGTAGCTCAGCTGGATTAGAGCACCACCCTGCGGAGGTGGGGGTCGCACGTTCGAATCGTGTCAGTCTCACGAATATAGCTCATCTGCGGATGAGCTTTTTTTATGCCTAAATGCTTATTTTATAAGGATTTAGTGTACATTTTAATACTTTACAAACTGTTTTTTAGTCTTCCCTACCATTTGGGACGGGCACTAAAAACCCCGGAATCGGCGGGATTTCAGTAACGATTTCAGAAAATGTTTCGGAATTGTTTTGGAAAACCTTGCCTTTTTCGGTTACTTCGTATCTGCGAAGTTGGAGGTTTTTATGCGCCAGTTCTATCTCTACAAAAATCAATCTGGTTATTTTAATGCTGTTCTTGTTGATCCTGTTACCGGGAAAAAAGGCAAAGACAAGAGTACTCACACTAAAGACAAGATTCAGGCGGCGGTTATTGCGTCTGGATGGGTTGAGCACGGGGTTCCTGAAGCACGGCCGAACTCCAGAGGTTATGCGCTTGATTCTTCTGCACAAAGATTAAACCTCAAATATATTTGCGAGCGTGTAAACGAAACGGAAGCTATGGAACTGGTTAATTTACTTTGTAAGAAATATGGGCTTTTGATTCCGTCTTCTGTTGTGGCTGAGCCTGTTGTTGCAGTTCCTAAGAAAAAGATTGTTGTTGTTCGCAAGAAGAATGTTGAAAATGTTGCACCTGTTGCAGTTCCGGCGCCTGCTCCAGCTACTGTTCCTAAACCGAAAAAAGAAGGTATTCCGCTTTCTGCATTTCTGCTTAATTTTTGGGATTTTGAAAAGTCGGTGTTTATTAAGCGTTATATGGCTCATGGGCATAATATGACTAAAAGTCATACGGATAACATGCTGAGTCTTGTCCGTAATTACTGGCAGCCTTATTTTGGTGATGAGATTACTGTGCAGGAGCTGGACCGTACAACTCTGGATGATTTCTTTTTCTACCTGAATACTGAAAAAGGTTTGAAGGGCGGAACTGTTAACAAAGCTATAAACTGCGGAAGCCGGGCTTTAAGATATCTTTTTGAAAACAAGAAGATTGATTCTAATCCGATGGCGGGAATTGAGAGGTTTAATCCGGATGAGGCGGAACGTGGTATTCCAACGGAATCGGAAGTTCGCCAGCTGCTTAATGCTGAATGGCCGAATGAAGCTTACTTTCTGGCTTTTAAGCTTGGGGCTTTCTGTGGTTTGCGTGCAGGAGAGATTAGTGGGCTGAGAGTTTGTGATTTGGATCTGGATGCGGATTTGATTCATGTGCGACACAGCTGGAATGATGTGGACGGGTTGAAGTGTCCGAAGAATTCTGATGTTCGTGATTTGCCGATTGATCACCAGACTTTACTGCAGCTTACAAGTCTTGCGAAAGAGAATCCTAACTACAGTGATTTGAGTTATGTATTCTTCTCACCTGTTAAACCGGAACAGCCTTACTGGCCGTCTTATTACGTGGATGGGCTTTATGAAGCTCTTGAAAAAATTGGTGTAAGTGAAGAACAGCGCAAGGAACGTAAGATCGTATTCCACAGTTTGAGGCATTTCTGTGCAACTCAGTTGAGTATGAAGACTGATTTGAAGACTGTTCAGGCGGTTATGGGACACAGAACTGAGGCTATGAGTAAGCACTACTCTGACCATGAGACTGAGAAGAAGCTTCAGAATATGCGTAGCATTATGCAGGTGACCTGGAAGGATATTATGACGGCTTAAGGCTCTGACCGGCCCGCTTACACACATTAACGCAAAGTTAACATTTATTAACACTATATTACAGCATTTACATTTTAAGATTATGCCATGGTACGAAAAGTGCCGTGGCATTTTTTTTATTAACCGAGGTGTTTATGACTGAGGATTATAAAAACATGGAGCTGCTTTCGGTAGAGGAAGCAGCGGATTATCTAAAGTTTAGTACAACCTATTTGTACAAGCTTTGCCGTGAGAAAAAGATTCCGCATGTGAATTATGGCAGACACATTATTTTTCGTAAGGCGGATTTGTATGAGTGGATTGGTTCGATGGTGATTTATGAGCCAAGTGTTATTTTGAATGATGTTGATGATGAGCCGGATGATGTTGCGTGAGGTGATTTATGAAAAATGACAGGTTTGAAAATGAGATAAAGAGCACTGTAAATGAGGCTCATAAGTTTTTGGAAAAGAATGCTTTTGAAAAGGAACATGGTGACATTGTTGTGACTATTACGATGTACCGCGGGCAGCCGGTGAAGCTGACTACGAGTTTTTGTGAGCATTTGACTAAGCGCAGAACAACAGGTCTTGTTGTGGAGAAATAGCCTTAAGGCAAGGAGGAAAGCTGGTGGGAGAAAAGGACACTGTTAAGACCGCGAACAGTGAACCTGTACAGGCAGAGTTTTTGAACGTCTGGGAGAAAAGATTAGCAGATGAACCTTCCAAGGCGTTCAAGGCTTTCTGTCTTTTTAGAGCTATGGGATATAAGCGCAGTATTAAGGCTTGTCTGGAACTGAATGGGATTGATCCGAAGAAATATGGCTCATGGGCACGGTATGCCAGGTTGTACAAGTGGAAGGAACGTGCTGCGGCTTATGATGAATATATTGCAAAGGAGACGGAAAGAGAAATTCTGGCGGAGCGTGTGGAAAGACGTAAACGGCAGATGGAAATGTTGAACGGGTTTGATGAGCTGGTGGCTAAGCGGATTAAGACGCTGAAGCCGGAGGAACTGAATGCGGATGGGGCTATGGATTTGCTGGAGAGGTCTGCGAAGCTTGATTCGTTTATTACTGGAGCGGATAAGGAAGCGGCAAAGCCGGTTCAGGGGGAGCTGGCGATTACGTTTGCGGATTCGTTTCAGGGATTATAGGTTCTAGGTTTTAGGTGCTAGGTGTTAGGGATTTTGGTATAGGTGGTTTCGACAAGCTCAACCACCACAGGTGGCTGTGATGCGAGAAGTATTTAAGCCTACGGAAGTTCAGAAAAAAGCTTTGGAGCTTTTGAGCGGTTCTGCTAAGCACATCTTGTTGTTTGGTGGTTCACGTTCTGGGAAGACTACGGTGCTGGTGATGGCTGTGATTTTCCGTGCATGCCGGTACCCCGGAAGCAGGCATTTGATTTGTCGCTTTCGGGCGAAGGATGCGAGAAGCTCTGTTCTGCATGAGACGCTTCTTCCCTGGCTGAATAAGACTATTGGTGCGAGTAATTACAAAGCAAATGTGCATGATGGGCTTATAACTTTGTGGAATGGTTCGGAAATTTGGATTGGTGGGCTTGGCGATAAAGAACAGGTTGATAGGATTTTGGGTCATGAGTATGTGACTATCTATTTCAACGAGGTAAGCCAGATTTCTTATTCTGCAATTACAACTGCATACAGCCGTTTGGCGATGAAAGTTGAAGGCTGCAAGAATAAGTTTTTTTATGACTGCAACCCATGTTCACCAATGCACTGGGCATACAAGGTTTTTATCCGGAAGATTGAACCGAGGTCGGATGAAAAACTGAATAAGCCGGAGCTTTATGCTTCTGCTGTTCTGAACCCAATGGATAACGCTGAAAATCTGGATGAAGATTATATCAGCGACATTCTGGATAACATGCCGGAAAAACAGAGGGCACGATTCCGTGACGGGCTTTGGGTGAAGCCAGAAGGTTCGGTTTATGAAAAGTTTGAAGAATCGATGATTCTTCCGCGAGACAAGCTTCCTAAAGCTTTTGACAAGTTTACAGGTGGGCAGGATTTTGGACTTCATATTGCGGCGGTTAAGGTTGGCTGGGTTGGTGATGTGGTTTATGTGATTGCAGATTTTGGTGGATTCAACATAACAACAAAGACTTCTGTGGAACAGCAGACTGCTAAGGACTGGTACAAAGAGAGTTTTGTTACTTATTGTGACCCGGCTGGTGGCGAGAGAATACAAGAGGTTCCAGGTGGCGTAAAAGCTAACAACTCTGTTGATGCGGGGATTGATTACATAATTGCGAAGATTGAGCGCGGTCAGTTTTTTGTTTGCAAGGACTGTACGGGGGTGCTTGGGGAGATATGGGATTATTCAAGGGATGAGAATAATCAGATTGTGAAAGTGAATGACCATTACATGGATGCTATGCGGTATGCCATCTTTAGTGCGGCTACGGGTGGCGTTGTAATGGGGTGACGATAATAGATATGGGGATTTTTCGGAAAAGAAAACAGAAAAAGCTTCGCTCGTTTGAACAGGTTAATGCTGATACTGTGGCTGAGGATTTTGCGGATGTTGAACAGAAGACTTGTACTGATCCTTATATGCAGCATGCCTGGGTTTCGGTTTGTATTGATATTCTCACTCGAAATGTGGCGCGGGCTGAATTTGAGATTCGGAAGGATGGAAAGTCTGTTACAAACGGAAAGGTTGCAAAGTTGTTTCGTTCTCCCAGTCCTGTAATGAGCCGGTTTGATTTATGGAAGCAGACTTGTGCGTGGTGGAGTCTTGAAGGTGAAGCGTTCTGGTGGTTTGGGGAGAATTATACCTGCGGGATTCCTTCTGAAATTAAAGTGCTTTCTCCGCGTCATATGCAGCATGTGGTAGAAAACGGGAAAGTCACCAAGTGGATTTATACGGATTGTGAAAATGGTAAGCCTACGGTGATTCTTCCTGATGAGATAATTCATTTTAAAGACTGGAACCCGTGGAATGAACACAGGGGTGTGAGTCCGCTGGTTAGTCTTGGGCTTGAGGTGGAGCAGGATCTCTTGGCCTCTAAGCAGAATACAGGTTTATTAAAGGAAGGAGGTGTGCCTAAAGGGCTTTTGAAAACTGACCAGGTTCTTACGGAATCTGAGGCAGAGCTTCTTGCCCGTACATGGGATAAGAAATATGGCAAAGGTATGAAGAACCGTGTAGCGGTTCTGGGGCGTGGTACTGAGTATCAGCCTTTAACGTTTAGTCCGGATGTCCTTAAGCTCTACGACATGAAGAAATGGAATCTGTATACATTACTCGCTAAGTACGGGATTCCGCCGCGTGTTGCTAATATTCAGGATTCAAAAAGCTCTTTGAGTGGCACCGACACTGACAGTCAGCATCGTGCGTTCTGGAACTTTACTCTTATTCCGCTGCTTAAGAACTATGAGCAGGTGTTGGAAGTGCAGTTTTTTGACAGGTTCGGCTTGTCAGAGAAAGGCGTTTTCAATCTACAGGCAATCCCTGAGCTGCAGGAAAGTGAGGATGCGCAGAGCAACAGGGACATAGCAGAGATAAATGCGGGATTAAAGACTATTAATGACGTGCTGAGGGCGCGGGGTGAAAAGGAAAAGCCTTGGGGGGATATCTGGTTCCGTAATTCATCTCTGACAGCGGAGAATTAAAAACTGTGAACCATAGAGTGATTATCGCTTGTTACGATTTGAAAACTAAAAATATTTTAAGGAAAAGTCTTAATGAAAACAAAATGGTAAGAGATGTTGTTGAATGCAGGACTAAAGATGAGGTTTTGCTTCAACTTTTTGGCTGTGAAAATGAGCCGATTGTGTACTGTGATAAATATTTTTTCGGCTATAAGCTGAAGGACAAGCTTAAGGCTATTAAAAGATGTAATGAAAAAGCAAGAATCTGCTTTTGTGAAACCGGAGATTATTCGCCTGGATTGGGTGCGAGAGTTTATAACCTGGGAGCAGACGGATACATAGAGCATATTGAAAAGACAGAGCATCTGGGAAAGGCAGTGTATCAAATGCTGCTTGAACAGCGGATTTTCCCGGAAGTAATGCAGAGAGATATTGAGACGAATTTTATATATATGGACCCGAAGAGTTTTTCGGATGTGACGGATGACCAGATGGATATCGGGTATTATCTGGGTGAAGGTTACCGGCAGAAGGATATTGCGACAGCTCTGGAGAAAACTGAAAACAATGTTCATGTACAGCTGGGGCTTTTGAGGCAGAAGATTGGGTATAAGGGGATTCGGGATTTTATGATGCTGAATGAAGTGGAATACAGGATTAGGCATACGGATATTTGGGATGAAGATTAGGTTTTAGGTTCCAGGTGCTAGGTTTTAGGCGCAATGGAAATAATAGATTGCCGGATCAAGTCCGGCAATGACAGGTTTGGGAGGTATGAAAAATGATAGTAAAAGTTGATGGCGTGTTAAACAAAGAACTGGGCTCAGACAGATTTCGGTTTTGTAAATTCCTTAAAGAGAATACTCATTCTGGGAAGGTGGATGCCAGAGTGGAGCTTTTTAAGAGTGCGATGTTTCAGCGGCCGGTGGTGGCGGAGGCTGGAAAGTCTAAGAATTATAACAATAACTCTAACGCTGGTATTCACTGGGTGATGAGTACGTTTGATACGGACAGGGATTTTGAGCGGATTGACCCGACGGGGTGGAACCTTGAGAAGTATATTCAAAATCCTGTGATTTTGTGGAGTCATGATTATTACATTCCGGCTATTGGGTATGCGGAGAATGTAAAGGCGGATTCGGTGCTGGAAGGTGATGTGTTCTTTAATGCGCGGGAATATGATGAGTTTGGATGGAGCATTGGGCAGCGGGTGAAGAACGGGGCGCTGCGCTGCGGTTCTGTGGGTTTTATGGTGGAGGAAGTTGAATTCTTAGACAGTAAAGATAAGGAATGCGACTTGATTTACCGAAAGCAGGAGCTTTTGGAATTTTCTATCTGCTGTGTACCGGCGAATCCTTTTGCAACAGCTGGTGAAAAATCTGTGAATGAAAATACTAGCAGAAACGAAGAACTTGAAATTCCCTTCTTTGAACGTTTGAGAATGGGATTAGCTCAGTGATAAAATTCCTTGACAGCTGTCTGTTTATGTCTTATATTATAATTAATTGGGAGCGTTCCTGCCCTTAAAATGGAAGATATAATTCTAGGTGCACTTCTACCTTTAAAATGAAGGATATAATCCTAGGCGCACTTCCGCCTTTAAAGTGAAGGATATAACGGGCGGCTGTTTCAGCCGCCTTAGTTTTTTTAAGGATACTAATAATGTTTTACACAATTTCAGATGAATATATTGATTATTTAAGCAAAGAAAATCCTCATGTTATGTCTAATAAGGTTGAGACAAGAACATATCACAGAAAGTATATTGGACTTGTTACAGAACTTAACGGACATAAATATTTTGTTCCTATGTCTTCTCCTAAAGATGTAGATTATTTACCGAATGGCGAAATAAAAAAAGACAGTCTCATTAAGATTTATATGAGAAGTAAAAATGTTCTATATGGCACAATACGCTTTAATTATATGATTCCAGTTCCTGCCTCTGAGCTTGAAGAAGTTACAGTTAATGATGAAGGCGATTTTAAGTATAAAATACTTATGCAAAGTGAATACTTTTTTATTAATGCCAATAGAGACAAAATTGAAAAAACAGCTGTTCGACTTCATAAAATGCGTACAACATATAATCCTGAACAGAATAAAAACAAGCTTATGGAAATAACACTCGATTTTACGAAACTTGAACAAATGTGTGATGTTTTTACGAAAAACTAAGATTTTAGACTTAATCTTATATTAACATTTATTAACCCTATATTACATTAACTTGATTCTATAATTTTCCTCAGATTGATTGAATGATTGATGGTGGTTTCGATACGGCCGGCGGCCTACTCAACCACCGTGGGATGAGGAGGAATTATAATTGAATGAAGTAATTATGGGGCTTCAGAAGAAGCTGGGGGAAATGAAGGCGTTAGTGCCTACAGAAGCTGCGAGTCCTGAGCAGATTAAAAAGTATTTTAATGATACTGAAGAACTTATTGAAGGGATATTAAAGGCTGCCTGCGACCAGGAAGATGCGCTTACTACGGAGCTGGAAGGTGTTAAGGAAACTGTAAAGGAGCTTCGTGGGCTTTTGAAGAAGACAGATACCATTGTAGAACCTATGAGTATGAGAGACCTTTACTACAAAATGGGTAAAGCAATGGTTGCTGCCTGGAACCGGGATGAGAAGACGCTTGGAGAATTGAAGTTCTGCCCTAATGTGAGAACTGAAAAATGGAACAATCCAAAAGACTTTAACTGGCTGCCTGAAAAAGGTTTTGTGCCTTCTAAAGCGGCACTTGGAGAGCCTATAGGTAACCTTGCAACAAATGACCAGTATCTTATTAACCCTATTTACGAAGAAACAATCATGCAGGAAGCGGCTAAGAAATCTGTAATGATGAATCTGGTTACAAACAGACCGATGAGAAATGCTTCTATATTTATTCCAGAGCGCGACCGTGGCGGGGTTGAACTTAGATGGCTTACATCATATGGTCAGAAGATTGAAGCTACTAAGCCGAATGTTCCTACTCGCACAGAACTTAAAGCCTACACTCTCGCAGGATTTATTCCTTGGTTTGACGAGTTTGAGGAAGATGTTTATGTGGACCTGGGTAAGATGTTTATTGAAGATATGACAGAGGCATACGGTCAGGAATTTGATAAACAATGTCTTATTGCAAACAATGCGCCGTTTACAGGAGCTCTTAATGCAGCAAGAACAAAGTCTCATGCAATTGCTTCTGCAGATGTAGCAGACCTTAGCTGGACAGACTTCCGCGATGCAGAGCTTAAGATTTCTAAGGAAGAACGCGGGGAATGTATGTGGTTTATGAATGAGACGGTTTTGAATCATGTTGTAAACATTAAGGATAATAACGGAAACCCAATCTGGAGAAAGCCAGG
Organism: Treponema sp.; assembly: GCA_017551545.1. Taxonomy (GTDB): domain Bacteria; phylum Spirochaetota; class Spirochaetia; order Treponematales; family Treponemataceae; genus Treponema_D. The sequence continues at coordinate 8,750 of JAFZLJ010000143.1, forward strand.
TGATAATATGCCTGGAAAGATTGATGGCTACAATGTAGTTGAATCAAGCATTCTGCCTCAGTTTGCAGATATTGAGGCCAATAGCCCGATTGCAATCTTTATGAATCCAAAGAAAATCCTTCACGGAAATCGTAAAGGAATTGAGATCAAGAGGTTTGATGAAACTACGGAGAGTCTGGAGTACGGTGAATTATTCCTTCGTTTCCGAAAACGTGACGGGTTCCTTGTAACACGTGCTAATGCGAATATTGTGGTTTTGAAAACAGCGGCTTCGTCGTAGAATGTGAAGTTTTTAGGAAGCAATTGAAAATTGCTGGCTGGAAAACAGGGGGCAAAATTTTAATAAACGAAGTGAGGACGGAATCAAGGCTTGGAGCGCAGCGACAACCGCGATAGCGGCTTGGCCTTGAATCCGGCTGAACGGAGTTTAAAATTGGATTGCCCCTATTTTACTAAAGGAAGGATCACACGGATTCGAAATTGCTAACGCAATTTCATTTTTTTAGTGGGAGTTATTTTGTGGAATTGATTGATTATAACGAACTTGTTGAATTATTGAATTTGGATATTACTGACAGGGAATTTGATGAATTATGCTTAAAAGCTGCGTGGCAGGAAGTTGAGAAGCTTACGGGGTATTGTATTAGCCAAAAGGAATATTCTGAAATTCTTACAGTACGTGATAACCGGGGTATTCTGGATTGCATAAATATAGAAGAAATAGCAACAATAACTGACCTGACAAGAAAAAATGAGATAGAAAACTTTACTGTAGATTACGAAAGTAAGGCTGTCTATTTTGTTCCCGCAAAAGCTGACGGACATATTGTTCGCATAACTTACACTGCCGGTTACACAAAAGAAAACTTACCGGCAGATATAAAAGAATGTGTAATAAAGTTGTTTTTATACAAGCAGAAAACAATGCGAAAACTGATTAACAATGAAGAAACTGTAACAGATGAAAAACTGCTTTATGAAACTAAAGCAATACTACAGCCCTACACTAGAAAAAGCCTGTAAATAAAATGAAAACCTTAGAAACAATACTGCCAACATTACATAACCTATTTATAGAACAATTACCCTTATATATAGAAAAGATTAACAAAGAAAAGAACGACGGGATAATACTACCACCCTTCCAGAATAAAACATTGTTTGAAAACTGCCAGAAGCTGCCGTATTATAAGCTTACATTTGAAGAAGCGGAATATACAGAAAAAGACAGAATTATAGAAAACACTGTATTCAAACTTTGTTTTGAGATAAGAATTGATAAAAATACTGATGAACATTTAATTAATTTTGCACGTTATGAAGAAGCTGTAAAAACGGCAATTAAAGAAGGTGCCTATGATGAAGTTCTAGAAATAACAAAAACAAATTTAAAAAACTGTACAATTTATATTCGCTTTACGCTATAATTATGAGTAGCGGAATAAAAAAAAACAATGATTTTTGATTATGATGATTATAACGATGATTACTATACATTAGGTCTGCCAAAGAAAAAATTGGAAGAGCTACTAGGCACATTAACTGGATGCGAAGCTTGTAATTCAACTTATGACAGAGAAGATGATAGAAATTATTTTTATGAGCCTGATGAAAACTTTGAATCGTTACTTGATGATATTGGTTTTACAGATGCTCAAAAAGAAACAATTTACAACAATATAAAATGTCCTAATTGTCATTGTGATTTAGATGGTTTTTCTCAAGTAACTATTAATGAATATTACAAAGAAGAAAAAAGTCATAAAAATTATATAGAAAAAATTGCATCAAATGCAGAAACAAAGATAAAGAACTTTTATGATTATATTATAAAATATCCATATTTAGGCTGTAACCATAAGGTCGGAAAACAAATAATAAAAAATATAGAAACCTTAGAAAAAATCTCTATTGATAATAAGATTTTTTATAGAGCTAGAGAACCAAAAAACTCAGAAATTTTTACTTGCAACCATATGTTACCACCGTCACCTGAAATGGTTCCTATTTCGGAAGGTAGATTTAATCACTATGGTCAATCCCATTGGTATTTGGGAGATTCTATTGAAATATGTGGAGCTGAATGTACGCACAGAAAGAACTGTATGTTATGGTTTCAGAAGATAACAATAAAGAAAGCTGATAACATTATGGATTTAACACAAGATTACATTCATTATTATTACAACCCACTAGATACTAAAATGTATGAAATACCAATAACGCTTGCTGCATTGCTTCTTTCTGGGATTCTTCAACAAGAGCAGACTGTAAAAGGGTATTGGAAACCTGAATATTTTGTTACGCGTTTTATAGCCGATGTATGCAAAACAAAAGGTATAAATGGAATACTTTACCCAAGTTCATTATATCCTGCAGGAAAAAATCTTGTTATATTTGATATTAATAAAATTGACTTTGAATTTGAAGCCAAACCTGAATTAAAAGAATATATTTATAAAACACCGGCAGATCAAACGGAAGTAGCCGTTTTTTAAGAGGATATGGATTATGCAAGCTTTTGAATTAATGAATGAACAGGTAAAAGCGTATTTAGCGAAGGATAAAACGGATTATGCTCTTTTGATTTCTGGGGAATGGGGATGCGGAAAAACACATTATTACAAAGAGGATTTACAAAAAAACGCAGGTAAGAATTTTCGTTTTATATATCATTCTTTAAATGGTGCAACTTGCATAACAGATGTCGTTAATTCAGTTTTTCTGGAAATAATTTGTCCTGAAAAGAATATAAAACAATTAACTACCGGAAAGAGTTTATTATCTGGAGTTTCAAAACTTTTTGCTGATACTAATATTAATACGGTTTTTAATGCCGGTTCCTTACTCTTCAACTATTGTATTGATAATTACGGACAAACAAAATTAGCCTCAAATGAAAATAAAATTGTTATTGTATTTGATGACTTGGAGAGAATTTCTGATAAGGTTGATATTACGGACTTATTAGGCACAATTCATACAAAATTTACCTTAAATAACATTAAAATAATTTATATTGCTGATGACACAAAAATAAAGCATAGAAAAAAGTTTAATAATGAAAAGGAAAAATACATATTAAGAACTTTAGCTTTTGCAAATGACAAGAATTTTGTATTTGATTCTTTCTTAAAGGAACAACAAATTTATTCTGAAGACTTTATGTTCATTTTACATGAAGTTTTTAACGAACCACAAGTAAATTTACGAACGGTTAGATTTTGTATTGAATGTTATATGGATTTATATCTTTCTTATAAAGAATTACCTGATGATAAATATAACTCTCCAGAAAAATTATTCTATTCAATCTGCCAGCTAGGAAAATTTTATAAACAGGGTAATTCTGATAAGAAAGAATTACAGGAACAAATAGAAACATACTTTTACAAATCATATTTGAATAGAAATGAAGATAAAGAAAAAACAGAATATGAGAAATTTGCAGAACAATATTATTCTAAGCTGGAAAAACAGGGATTTATTTATGATTTGATTTATGATGGTGTTTTTTCTAAAGATGATTTAGCTTTTTATTTGAAGAAACCAGATTATAATGAAGATCCTATTTTTTCTCTATCAAATATTCAATGGATGGAAACAAAAGAACTTACTCAAAAACTTATAGAAATCAGAAATAACTTACAGGATAAGAAATATACTTACCGGCAATATGGTTTTCTAAAAGATTCTTTTTTACCAAATATTATAAAACTTAAGCTTGATTCAGAAGAGAATATTTATAATTTAATAGCTGATTCTGTTTTTGCAGAACAAAATTTAAAGGAATTAACAGATACCTTTGGATACTGGCAAAAAGATTCTTTTTCTGAACTAAAAGAAGCAAATAATTCTTTTGAACAAAAATTACTTTTAAAATATGAAGAATACTGTAAACAGGAAAAAGAAAAGACTGTCGTGCATTTTTATACATGCTTAAAAAATTGTGATAGAAGCATTTTTGCTTATACCATGCCATTTCAGACTATTTATACAGATATAATTAACTTCAATTACCTGGATAAGATTTTTGAATTGACCAATAAATCTATTTACCACTTTTCATACTTTATTGACAGTTCAATTTGCAGGTTAATTGAAGCTTATAAATATTATACACCAGAATTAAATTCATTAAATGTATTTTTAGAAAAGACAAAAACTGTATTGCAAGCAATAGATGAAAACGATTTTTTAAAAATTCAAGCAATTCAAAATTTGCAAAATACAATTGAATTAGCTAAACAGCATATTGATAATAAAGAATAAGGATACTCTGTGAAAATTATATAACAAAAACTGAATTATCAAACCTTAGAATTGATAATTATAAGGTTATAGAAACTTTGTAATAAAAAGGTTTCCCGGATTTTCTTGGATGGCTTGGCCGGTTGTGTAAAATATTCATAGATTGAACACACTTGAATTTATGTGTAATACGTTGTAAAATCTTAAGAATAAAGAGGATTTATTTATGAAATATGCATTAATCGGTTGTGGTCGTATTGCCACTAACCATGTAAAGGCTGTTTTGAATAACGGTCTTGAATTTGTTGCAGCATGTGATATTGAGCTTGACAATATCGAATCTTTACTTGCTAAACATAATCTTCAGAATGACAAAACAATTGCCCGCTATGCAGATTATAAGCAGATGATTACAGAGCATCCTGAATTGGAACTTGTAGCAATAGCAACATCTTCTGGATTACATGCAGAAATCGCTCTTTATTGCATTGATCACGGAATTAACGTGATTATTGAAAAGCCAATGGCAATGAGCATGGCAGATGCAGAAGAAATCATCAAACGCAGTACAGAAAAAGGTGTAAAAGTTTGTGCCTGCCACCAGAATCGATTTAATGTTGCTGTTCAGAAAACTCGTAAAGCTCTTGAGGCCGGACGTTTTGGAAAACTGTCTCACGGTTCTATTCATGTTCGTTGGAATCGTAATAAAGATTACTACACTCAGGCTCCTTGGCGCGGAACATGGGCTGAAGATGGTGGATGTTTGATGAACCAGTGTATCCACGGAATAGATTTGCTCCGCTGGATGATGGGTAATGAGGTGGATACAGTTTATGGTGTAACCCGCCAGCAGCAGCATGACTACCTTGAAGCAGAAGATGTTGGAATGGCTGTTGTAACTTTCAAAAATGGTGCAGTTGCTACAATTGAAGGTACAACCAATGTTTATCCACAAAACCTGGAAGAAACACTTTACCTATTTGGTGAGAAAGGCACTGTAAAAATCGGTGGTAAATCTACAAACAATCTTGACGTATGGGATTTTGCAGACGAAACAGAAGCTGATAAGGCAAATAAAGGGCTTGAAGAGCAGACAAGCAATGTTTACGGAAATGGTCATACAAGCCTTTATGCAGATATGATTGATGCAATCAAAAATAACCGCACACCTTATGTAGATGCAGTTGCCGGTCGTAACGCACTTGAAATGATTCTTTCTATTTATAAGAGCATGAAAACTGGTGAGCCTGTAAAGCTTCCTCTAAAAGATTTTGCAAGTATTGACATGAAAGGAACTTTCTAAAATGGCAGAAGCAAATGTGTTTGTTCATCCATCTTCTATTGTTGATGATGATGTAGAAATTGGAGAAGGAACAAAAGTCTGGCATTTTTGTCATATTCAAAGCGGTGCACGAATTGGCAAAAAATGTTCTTTTGGTCAAAATGTAAACGTTTCTAATAATGTAAAAGTTGGAGATGGTGTAAAAGTACAGAATAATGTTTCACTTTATGAAGGTGTGGAACTCGAAGACTATGTGTTCTGTGGCCCTTCTTGTGTATTTACAAATGATCTTACCCCTCGTTCTAGATTTCCTAAAGGCCATGCCGGCTATAAAAAAACTCTTGTAAAACATGATGCTTCAATAGGTGCAAATGCAACAATCGTATGTGGTCACACAATCGGTGAATATGCTCTTATAGCTGCCGGTGCTGTCGTAACAAAAAATGTTCCACCTCATGCACTTATGGCCGGAATTCCCGCAAAAAGAATTGGATGGGCTTGTATTTGCGGTAATGTGCTTGATTCAAATCTTAAATGCTCTTGTGGAAAATCGTTTAAAAAGAACTCAAATGATTCTATAGAGGAAGTGAAATAAATGGAATTCAGAGACTTAAAAAAACAATATCAGGTTTTAAAAGACCAGATTGATGAAAAGGTTCAGAATGTGTGTGCTGGTGCACATTATATTTCTGGTCCAGAAGTAAAAGAACTTGAAAAAGAACTGGCAGATTATGTTGGAGTAAAGCATTGTATAACCTGTGCTAATGGTACTGATGCACTTACTCTTGCTCTTAAAGCCTGGGGGATTGGTAAAGGGAATGCAGTATTTGTTCCAGACTTTACTTTCTTTTCCAGTGGTGAGTGTCCTGCAGCAGAAGGTGCTACTTGTGTTTTTGTTGATGTAGATGAGCGCACTTATAATCTTGATGCAAAAAAACTTGAAGAAGCAATTCTTAGAGTAAAGAAAGAAGGAAAATATACACCAAAAGTAGTAGTTGCTGTTGACCTTTTTGGACTTCCTGCTGATTACGATGCAATTAAGCCAATCTGTGAAAAATACAACCTTCTTCTTTTGGAAGATGGTGCTCAGGGCTTTGGTGGTGAACTTCATGGTGCAAAAGCATGTTCTTTTGGTGATATTGCTACCACAAGTTTCTTCCCCGCAAAACCTTTAGGCTGCTACGGAGATGGCGGTGCAATCTTTACAGACAATGATGAATGGGCTGCACTTCTTAGAAGTTACGCTGTACACGGTAAAGCAGGTGATGATAAATATAATAACATTCGGCTTGGTTTGAACAGTCGATTGGACACAATTCAGGCAGCAATTCTCCAGATAAAACTAAAGGCTTTTAAAGACTATGAAGTTAAAGATATTAACCGAGTTGCAGAATGTTATAATGAAGAATTTAGAGTTGCAGGTCTTGATAAAAAAATTGTGGTACCAGTATTTATGGATGGTTATACCAGTAGCTGGGCGCAATATACAATTCAACTACCAGAAACTATTGATAGAGCAAAGCTACAGGAATCTCTCAAAAAAGAAGGAATTCCTAGCATGGTTTATTATATGAAACCAATGCATTTACAAGGTGCCTTTGCCGATACAGATAGCGCAATTGCGGATTGTCCTGTAACAGAAAAACTCTGCAAAACAGTTTTAAGTTTACCTTTGCATCCATACATGGAAGCAAAAGATGTTACATTTGTAGTAGAAAAAGTAAAAGAGAATATATAATTCAGGAGATTTTTTATGGAATACAATACCATTTATTCACAACTTATTGCTGGAGAAACTAAACTTGCACTTGTTGGACTTGGATATGTAGGTATGCCTATAGCTGTAGAGTTTGCAAAGCACGTCCCTGTAATTGGGTTTGATATTAACGAAAAACGTGTAAACGAATACAAGAATGGAATCGACTCAACTAATGAAGTTGGAGCAGCTATTAAAAATACAACAGTAGATTTTACAGCAGATCCAAAAAAACTTAGCGAAGCCCGCTTTATTGTAGTTGCAGTACCAACTCCAGTAAATGACGATACAACTCCAGACCTTCGTCCAGTAGAAGGTGCAAGTCGCACTGTAGGTCAGAATATTAAGCCTGGTACAATCGTTTGTTTTGAATCTACTGTTTACCCAGGTGTTACAGAAGATATTTGTGTCCCAATTATCGAAAAAGAATCAGGCCTTAAATGTGGCGTAGACTGGAAGATTGCTTACTCTCCAGAGCGTATTAACCCTGGTGACAGAGTTCACACACTTACAAATATTAAGAAAATTGTTTCTGGTATGGATGAAGAAACATGTGCAGAAGTAAAAAAGGTTTATGACATTGTAATTAAAGTTGGAACATTCCCTGTTTCTACAATAAAAACTGCAGAGGCTGTAAAAGTTGTAGAAAACAGCCAGCGCGATATTAACATTGCCTTTGTAAACGAAGTTGCAATGATTTGTGACAAAATGGGAATCGATACAGACGAAGTAATTGCCGGAATGAATACAAAGTGGAATGCACTTGGATTCAAACCCGGTTTAGTTGGTGGTCACTGTATTGGCGTAGATCCTTACTATCTTACAAATGCGGCTGAAAAGCTCGGTTATCACAGCCAGATTATTTTGAATGGCCGTAAGGTAAACGATAGCATGGGCGCCTTTGTTGCCGATGCTGCAATCAAACAGATGATTGAAGCTGGTATGGCACCTAAAAAAGCAATTGTTGTAATTCTTGGAATCACTTTCAAAGAAAACTGTCCAGATACACGTAACAGTAAGGTTGTAGATATTATCGACCGCCTGAAGGAATACGAGATTAATCCAATTGTAACAGATGCTTGGGCAGACACTGCTGTTGCAAAGCATGAATATGGTGTTGACCTTGTTGCATTTGACAAACTTCCAAAAGCTGATTGTGTAATTGTAGCTGTAGGACATAATGAATTCCGTTCTATGAGTACAATGCAGCTTAAGGAATTATTTAAGGAAAATCTTCCTGATAATGAAAAGGTGCTAGTTGATGTAAAGAGTCTTTACCGTAAGGATGAACTTGATGCTTCTGGAATGAAGTATTGGAGATTGTAGAATATTATTCTTTTAAAATGAAGTTACAGAATGATAATCGAAAACTTATAGTTGACTTTTTAATGTATTTTATAGGTACGGTAATACCAATGATTGTTGGATTAATATCCGTACCTATTATGACAAGATATTTTACTCCAGAAGAATATGGAATCAATAGTATAATTGATACTACTTTTAACTATTTTACATGTCTAACTTTTTCTGTTCTTGGTTCTATTTGTTGGCGTTTTTATTATAAATACAAAAATAATAACAATGTAGAATATTTTTTGAATTTTCTTTATACACTATTTTTACTTTATTCCTTAATAGTCGGAGCATTGACATTTATATATATCTTGTTTGAACATAATAGTCATATTAGATGTTTAATATTATTTAAGCTTTGTCTTGTTCTTTTATCCGGATGGGTCGGAGTAGAATTTATTGTACTAAGACATAATGGAAAAAGTGTTGCTTATAGTTTATCTTCAAGTTTTATCACACTTTTATCATTTGTATTCTTATATATTTTAACCTATATTTTACATTTACGTAATGAAGCATTGTATTTTAGTTCCTTTTTAATATATTTAGTCTTTTTTATATTTTTCTATTGTAAAAGAAAATATAGGATAATAAATATTTTTAAGTCCAAAGATGATTTAAAAGAGTTTTTATCATTTGCATATTTTAATATTTTCACAAGTTTTCTTGCAGTGGTTTTAGTATCATGTGATAGATATATGATTAAATTTTACGAAACATTCGATGCAGTTGGAATATATGATAAAGCTTATAATATAGGTGAAAGAATTATATATGCTTTAGCAACAATGTTCTTTAATGTTTATAATCCAATAATTTACAAAACCTTATCTGAAAAAAATGAAGAAAATATTAGACAAATTTTTCAAAATATTACTATTACATATATTTTATTTTTATTACCTATTACAATCGTTTTTTCATTATTTTCAAAAAGTTTAGTAAAATTATTCTTAGGTCCTTCTTTCCAGATTGGATATATAATAATTCCTTTTGTTGCATTCGGTTATTTTTTTGATAGATTTACGAGTAGTTTATATGGTGTTGCTATTAATTTTAAAAATGTTAAATTAAATTTAATCGGAACATTAATAGCAGCAATATTAAATTTTTTCTTAAATTATTTTTTAATACCTAGAACTGGAATTTTAGGGGCATCTATAGCAACTTTAACTTCTTACTTATTTATTTTTCTTTATTCTTTAATTGTAACAGGTTTTTTTAAACTTGATATATTTGTAAATAATAATCATGTTCTGATTCTCTATATTATTTTAGCAGTTTATATGGTTATGCATTTCATTATAGCACTACTTATTTCAGAAAAAATAATTTTTCAAATATTGAATGCTGTATTTTTTGCAATTTTATATTATTCATTAATAATTAAATATGTAAAGCATGGATATTTAAATATACAAAAATCAAATGTTTAGAGTAAGTAATTGGAGAATTCATTTTGAAAAACGTTTATTATCTACCGGATTATAAAACTAACAATAATGGTTTAGTTGATGCATTAAAAGTATGTGATTTTAAATTTATTGATGAACAAATATCTTTATATAATATAAAAAAAATAATGAAAATAGATTTGTTTATACTAAATTGGTATGAAAACATTTATTATAATGAAAACATAATTATATCCTATATCAAGAAACAAATTTATTTGAACTTAATTAAATTGTGTAGAAAAGAAATAATATTTGTAATTCATAATAGACAACCTCATATAAAAAATTTAGAAATTCCAAATATTTATTTATCACATAAACTATTGAAATATACAATAAAAAAAGCTGATTATGTAGTAATGTTATCAAATCATACTTTAGACTCATTCTCGAAAAAAGATCAAAAATATTTTCATAAATATGGTAATAAGTTTTTTTATATACCTCATAGAGATTTTCATCATCTTTATAAAGAAGTAAAAAACACTAAATGGAGTGGATTACGAATGCTTTTTTTGGGAAGTCCAGAAGTTTATAAAAATCCAGAAATCCTACTAAAAGTTATGAACGATTTGACTGATAAAAATATTTCTCTTACATTTGAAGGCTCTTGTGATAGCAATACAAAAAAAAGATTAAAAACTATTACAAATAATGAAAAAGTTTTTTTTAATTTTAATTTTGTAAAAGATGAAGATTTATCAGAATTATTTTCAAACTACGATTTATGTATATACCCATTTAGTTTAGATTGCTGTATAAATTCGTCCTCTGTGCTTTTATCTTTGTCACTTCATAAAACTGTAATATCCAGCAATATTTCTACTTTACGAGACATACCATCAAATCTTTATTATTCTTATACTTATAATAATAATAATGAACATGAAGAGCAGTTAAAAAAAATAATAATAAATGCTTATGAAGACAAACTAAAAAATCCCGAAGTGTTTATACATAAAGGAGATTTATGTGCTGCATATTTAAGGAAAAACAATAATCAAAGAGTAATTAATGAGAATATGAAACATATGTTAGAAACCAAACAGAAAAAAAAGGACAAATAATTATGATTATTACACAAACCCCATTCCGCATGAGCTTCTTTGGCGGCGGAACAGATTTTAACGGCTTTTTTAATGAACATGGCGGCGCTGTACTCAGTACAACCTTTGATAAATATGCATACGTAACAGTCCGCCACCTGCCACCTTTTTTTGATTATAAAACACACCTTACTTACTCTAAAGAAGAAAAGGTAAACACAAATTCAGAAATCGTGCATCCGGCAATCCGCAATGCTATGGAATGGCTTGATATGCACGAAATCCGTATGACTTATGAAGCTGATTTGCCTGCCCGCTCAGGTCTTGGTACTTCTTCTTCATTCGCCGTTGGTATGCTTAGTGCATTCTACGCACTTAAAGGAAAATATGCGGACAAACGCAAGCTTGCAGATGACGCAATTTACCTTGAACGCGAACTTTGTAAGGAAGCAGGCGGTATTCAGGACCAGATTGCAGCAAGTTTCGGCGGTTTTAACCGCATTAACTTCAGCCGCGACGGGTACAGCGTAAATCCTGTAATTATTTCTCCAGAGCGCAAAAAGGAACTTAACGACCACCTTATGCTTTTCTTTACAGGCTTCAGCCGCTTTTCTTCTGATATTCAGAAAGGCACTGAAAAGTCTATGAAGGACAAGACTCAGCAGCTTATTGAAATGTATCACCTTGTTGATGATGCAGAAAAGATTCTGACAGACAAAGATACATCTCTTGATGAGTTTGGAAAACTTCTGGACTACACCTGGAAGCTTAAGCGCGGTATTTCTTCGGGCATTTCTACAGGATCTATTGATGAACAGTATGACAAGGCTATGAAAGCCGGAGCACTTGGCGGAAAGCTTCTTGGAGCAGGCGGCGGCGGATTCCTTTTGTTCTACGTTCCAAAAGAAAAACAGGAATCTGTAAAAAAGGCTCTTGAAGGCCAGATGTATGTTCCGTTCAAGTTTGAAAACGAAGGAACAAAAATCATTTATTACGGACCGGAAGAGTACACAAAATAAAGAGGTAAATTTTATGAAATATATTGATCAGTTGATTGAACGCTACCCAACACTCAGCGTTTGTAAAAAAGATATTGAAGATGCCGCAGTTGCAATGATTGAATCATTTAAAAACGGCGGAAAGCTTTTAGTTGCAGGTAACGGCGGTTCCTGCGCAGACAGCGACCACATTACAGGCGAACTTTTAAAATCTTTCTGCAAAAAGCGCACACCATCAAGCGATTTTATCAATCAGATTAAAGCAATTGATGAAGATACAGGTGCTTACCTTGCAGATAAGCTTCAGGGCTCACTCCCTGCAATCGCGCTTACAAACAACACTGCCCTTATGACAGCAAGCTTGAACGACGTTGACGGAAACGTAATGTTCGCTCAGCAGGTAAACGGCTACGGGGTAAAAGGTGACGTATTCCTTGGAATTTCTACTTCAGGAAATTCAAAAGACATCGTTTACCCGACAGTTGTTGCAAAGGCAAAAGGTCTTAAAACAATCGCCCTTACAGGTAAAAACGGCGGTAAACTCAAGGGTCTTGCAGACATCTGCATCATTGTTCCTCAGAACGAAACCTTTATGATTCAGGAACTTCACCTCCCGGTTTACCACGCACTCTGCCTTGAAATTGAAGAAGCATTCTGGAAAGAGTAATTTTTAGGATTTAATATGAAAGTAATAATAATGGCTGGCGGCATGGGAACCCGCATTCAGAGCGTTCGTGCCGATGTTCCAAAGCCGATGATTGAAATCTGCGGAAAACCAATCCTGCAGTATCAGATTGAAAACCTCAAAGCCTGCGGTCTTACCGACATCACAATCGGAGTCGGCCACCTTGGACATGTAATCAAAGAATATTTTGGTGATGGTTCAAAATTCGGAGTAAATATTTCTTACTTTACTGAAGACCGCCCGCTTGGTACTGCCGGTGCCCTTTTTAAAATGCTTGACGGTAAAGCCTGTGATGAAGTTCAGACTGAAACTGTAATTAATGATGATTTTCTTCTTTTATGCGGCGACGTAATTTTTGACATCGACTTCAACCGTTTTATTGCTTTCCATAAAGAACATAAAGCCTGGGCAAGCCTTATGGCACACCCTAACGGACATCCTTATGATTCTTCACTTTTAGTAACAGAAGTTCTGCCGCCTGCCGAACTTGGCGGGCTTCCTGTAAATACTCACCGAGTTACAAAGTGGATGGCAAAGGAAGATGAACGTCTTTACTACAAAAACCTTGTAAATGCAGGCCTTCAGCTTATTTCTCCGGAACTATTGCGCGAAACAATGAAAAACTTTGTTCCACGCCATCCTGAAACTCCAGACAAAATCGACCTTGACCGCGATGTTCTTAAGCCGAACATCAAATCTGGTAAGATTTTTGCCTACGAAACTCCGGAATACATCAAGGATATGGGAACCCCTGACCGCTATTATGAAACTGAAGCAGACATTAAAAGCGGAAAGGTTCATGCAAGAAACCTGAGCCAGAAGCAGAAGGCTGTTTTCTTAGACCGCGACGGTACAATCAACAAAAACGCGGGCTTTGTAACAAAGCCCGAACAGTTTGAACTTATTCCGGGCGCTGCAGAGGCAATAAAGAAAATCAATAAATCAGGCTACCTTGCAATTGTAATTACAAACCAGCCGGTTATTGCCCGCGGCGACTGCACTTTTGAAGAACTTGCCCTTATTCATGCAAAAATGGAAACAGAGCTTGGTAAGGAAGGCGCCTTTATAGACGGTCTTTACTTCTGTCCTCATCATACAGATAAGGGATTTCCGGGAGAACGACCAGAATACAAATGTGACTGCGGCTGCCGAAAACCAAAAGCAGGACTTTTCTTACAGGCTGCAAAAGACTTTAACATTGACCTTTCTCAGAGCTATATGATTGGGGATAGTGAGAATGATATAAAAGCAGGAAAAAATGCAGGATGTAAAGCTAGTTACTTAATAGAAAACTTTACCTTAGAAAAAATTATTTCAGAAATCGAAATCATATAATTCTCTTAATAGCATTAAATCTTGCATTTAATATTTAATAGAAAAATAACTAATAATATATAACTTCAAATACCATGATATAGTATTTTATAATATTATGTGTTATTATATTTTATGTTCATTTAATGAATATAAAGTTTGAATAGATTTTCAAATCTGTATATTTGGAAAAAAAACAAAATAAGGAATTTAAATGACAATTTTATATATAACCTATGTAAACAGTACAGATAATTCATCTGGCTCTGGTGTAAGGCCTGCGAAAATGTTAAGAGCTTTCCAACAGGAAGGTCATGATATAATTACCCTGCAAGGTGAGCAAGTTTCAAAATTACGTTTGAAAAATATCAAAACTGTACGAAAACAAATAAAATGTGAAACTCCTGATTTATGTTATATAGAATCACCTACATATCCAATTATACGTCATGCAGACAGAAAACTTATCAAAGATATTTGTAATGCTGGTATTCCAACAGGCTATTTTTACAGAGATTTTTATTGGCAATTTCCAGATGAATTTCCACGAAGAACTTCTATTTCAGGTAGAATAAAAGATAAAGGATTACTTTTCTTGCAGACATTAACAGATAAAGTTCTTAATAACTGCAATATAATTTATGTTCCATCAGATGAATGTAAGTCACTTTTGCCTTATAAAGATATTAGATCTTTACCTCCTGCTGGGGAATATCATCTTGATTTGATAAAGCACGAATGCAATCATACTGGTATTTATGTTGGTGGTATTGGAGGGTACTATAATGGTAGATTTTTGCTTGATGTATTCAATGAACTAAATAAGAGAAATGCTGAGTATAAGTTAATTCTTGTGTGCCGAGAAAATGAGTGGAATAGTTTTGACCATCCTTGTAAGAATGCTTCTTGGTTAGAAATACATCATACAAGTGGCTCTGGGCTCGTTGAATTATACAAACGAGCTTCAGTTGCATTTAATGTTGGAAGTTCAGAATATAAATATAGCCGTTTTGCAATTTCAGTAAAAGTTTTTGAATATTTAAGTTTTGGTTTACCCCAAGTAGTTATTAATAATAAAGCAATAGCAGATTTGGTGAATGGTGAGAAAATTGGATTTGCTGTAGATTATGATATAATAAAATATGCAGATGCAACTGAAAAACTAATGAATGACTGCAAATTATATGAAGAATTTCAAAAGAATATAACATCCTCATTGTTAGAAAGAAATCTTTGGATACACAGGGTACGAAAAATCGTAAATGATTTATCTACAATAAAGAATAATGAGGTACAATATGAATAGAGCAAGAACTCAAAAAAACAATTACTTAATTATTATTTTCTCATTCTGTGTTTTAAGTTTCTTGCCATATATCTCATTTTTTACTGAATCAAAGTTACCAAAAGAAACATTGCCGGTTTATCTATTAATGATTTTTATTCCAGCTCTTTCTTTTTTATATATAAAAGTTAAAATTTCAAAGAATCTCTATCCTTTTATGATTGTATGGTTTTCATTCGTATTTGAATATTGGTTTTCAACAATGATTACAACAAAGTCACCATATATGTACAGTTCTGTTGTTATTTGGATAATGGAGATTCTTGTAATAATATATTTAACCGGAAAAGATAATTGGCATGAGTTATTTTTCAAATCCATATTTATTTTTTCTTTTGTTTTTATGATTGCTGCTGTATTGCAAGTCTTTATTCCTGTTTTATTAGATAATATAAATACCGTCCTTTATCCAAAGACGACAGTTGCAACAATGAGAAGGCTTACAACAAATGGATATTACACGGGGCTTTCCTCTTATATAACTTATCAATGTCATAATATTTTACCAGTAATTGGACTTTCCTTTGCGACTATCTTATTTAAAGAAATGAAAAGGAAAGAAACATTTTTATGGTTTTGTATATGCGGTTTATCAATGTTTTCAATGATTATTACAAATAAACGTATGCCTTTAGCGGCTATGGTGCTTTCTTTGATAATATGTGTATTGATTTCAATAAAAAACAAGAAAGTAAGAAATAGGGCTATAATAATTGGTATAATAATGTTTGCAGCATTTATTGTAATGATTTTATTTACCCCTTATGGGGAGAAGGTACTTGAAAGGATTTTGGAATCAAAGGGAGTTGGAAATGAAGCCCGCGGATATTTGTGGTCAAGTGCTGTTAAATTATGGTTTCGCCGTCCAATTTTAGGAAATGGTTATAATTCATTTTCTGAGTTTTCTGAATTATCGGTACATAACAGTTATTTACAAGTTTTATGTGAATCTGGAATTATAGGATTTACTCTTTTTTTAGGTATATATTACATTCCTCTATTTAAAACAATTTCTGTCTTTAACAAAATTAATACTAATAAATATGCTGTGACACTAAAGATTATTTTATTCTCAACGATGTTCTATCAATTATTTTGTGTTATACATTCATTTACAGAGTCTGTATTTCACGGAAATTCTTTATTCTTGCCATTATCAATACTAAGCGCTGTACCTTATTCAATTGAAAGACATTTGCAACAGGAGAAAGTATGTACATTCTTGAATTAACAAATGGTTTCCCATTTCCCGAAAATACTATGCTTGGGTGTTTTGAATTTGATCAAGCAAAAGCTTTAGCTTCTCTTGGAAATAAGGTTATTACTCTTTCTCTTGATTTACGATCTATTTTAAGAAAACGAAAATATGGTCTACAAATATTTGAACAGAATGGTGTTAAAATTTATAATTATGCATTTCCTGTTGGAAATGTCCCAAATTTTATTATTGCTTTTCTTAGTAATTATTTTGCGAAAAAACTTTATAAAACAATCTTAAAAGAAGAAGGACGACCAGACATCTTTCATGCACATTTTTGTTTTTTACAAGGTTATTTTGGAGCAAAACTAAAAGAAAAATATAATGTTCCTCTAGTAATAACAGAACATTCAAGTGAGTTAATAAACGATTTTGATTTATCTAGAACAAAATACTTTTCTTATGCATATAATATAGCAGATAAAATTATTGCTGTTGGTACAGCATTACAAAGAAATATAAAAGAAAGATTTGGAAATGAATCTTATGTTGTACCAAATATTGTTGCACTTGAAGATTTTTCTTATAAAGATAAATCCTATTCTAAAGAAAATCCTTTCCCATATATAGCGGTAGGAAGCGCTATATATGGGAAAGGATTTGACATAGTTTTAAAGGCTTTTGCAAAACTTAATGAACCTAAAGCAAGGCTTATAATTGTTGGAGACGGCGCTGAAAGAGAAAAACTTGAACATTTAGCAAGACAATTAGGAATTTACAATCAAGTTGATTTTAAGGGATTATTATCTAGAGCAGAAATTGCTCCGTTAATCCAACAAAGTAACGTATTTATTCTTACAAGTCGTTATGAAACTTTTGGTATTGTTTATATTGAAGCCATGGCAACTGGAACTCCTATAATTGCGACAAAATGTGGTGGTCCAGAAGATATTGTTACAGAAGAAAACGGACTATTAGTTAATGTTGACGATGTTGAAGAAACTGCAGAAGCCATGAAAAATATGATGAACAATTATTCAAAATATAATGGCAAAAAAATAGCAGAAAATGCAGTAAAAATGTATTCACCAGATACTATCGGCAAAATGTTAAATACTATTTTTCATTCGATTATAGCTGAACAACAAATATAAGGAGATATATAAAAATGAGCTATCAAATTTGTAAACGTTGTGTAATGGATAATTCATCTGATTCAACAATCCATTTTGATGAAAATGGATATTGTAATTACTGCACAACTGAGCTCGAACGTAAAGATAAGGTTTATTTTCCTAATGAAGAAGGAAAACAAAAATGGGACGCTATCCTTGCAAAAATCAAGGAAGACGGAAAAGGAAAACAATATGACTGTCTTATGGGGATAAGCGGCGGATTGGATTCTTCTTATCTTGCATATCTTGGTTTTAAATGGGGGCTACGTATTCTTGCTGTTCATATAGATGACGGATATGATACTGAAATTTCTAAGTCAAATATCAAGAAACTGGTTGAGGCTACTCATATTGAACTTAAAACAATAACTCCAGATGCTGAACAATTTAATGACTTGACTGCAGCTTATATCCGTGCAAATGTTCCTGATATTGCAATTCCACAAGACAATGTATTATTTGCCGAAATATATAAATATGCCAGAAAATATAAAATCAATTATTTTTTGGGTGGCGGTAATTTCGCATTAGAATGCATCCTTCAACAAGGAAATACATATACAGCTTACGATGTTGTAAATATAAAAGATATTCATAAGAAATTTGGAACAAAACCTATCAATAAGCTTGCCTTTCTTACTAATTATAGAAAATGGTGGGATATTAAAATGCTCCATATACAATCACTACGTCCACTTAATTATATTGATTATAATAGAGACAGGGCTTTAAAAGAATTACAGAATTTTTGTGGATTTGAATATTATGGCAGCAAACATCTTGAAAATACTCTTACAAAGTTTATTCAGATGTGGTGGTTTTATAATCGTTATGGTGTTGATAAAAGACGTTCTCACCTTTCATCTATGATTGTTTCTGGTCAGATGACAAGAGAAGAAGCTCTAAAAGAATTGGAGAAGCCTATTTATGATGAGGTTGAAATGAAGAAAGATATTTCCGAAATTTTAAGGAAACTTGGAATTTCAGAAAAAGAATTCGAAGAAATCTTGAAACAACCTGCAAAACAGCATACTGATTATAAAATTGATAAACTTACAACAATTATCAATAGAATTAGATTAAGGAGAAAATAATTAATGAAGATAATTATCTCCCATGATGTAGATCATCTATATTTTTCTGATCATTTATTAAAAGACCTTATAATAGAAAAATTATGGGTTAGAAGTTTTATTCATTTATTACAAAAAAGGATAACTTTAAAGTCTTTTTTTTATCGTATTTTTTATGGTAAAAGAATGAACCATATTACAGAAGTGATGGAATATGATAAGAAACATTTTATACCATCAGTATTTTTCTTTGGAATGGATAATGTTCTTGGTATGTCATATTCTCAAAAAAAAGCTTCATCTATTATAAAAATGGTTTTGAATAATAATTTTGCAGTGGGAGTTCATGGGTGTAATTATCAAAATCTTGAAAAAATGCAAAAAGAGCATGATGATTTTATGAATATTTCTGATTTGAAATCATTTGGTATTCGTAATCATTATGTTCGTTTTGATGATGAAACATTTGAGAAAATGGATAAATGTTGTTATAAATATGACTCAACTGAGTTTAATAAAAATGAATTAGAAACAAAAAAACCATATAAGGTTGGTAATATGTGGGAATTTCCACTTCACATAATGGATGGGTATATCTGTTTTCCTGGGAAATTACAACAAGGATTAGAATCGACTTTTGCTGCTATCGAAAAGGCTAAAGAAGAAGGTTGCCCGTATTGCACTATTTTATTTCATGATTATCAGTTTGATGAAAAACGATATCCTGATGAAAAAAAATGGTATGAGAAAACTATAGAATATTGCGAGCAGAGTGGATATGAATTCATTTCATATGATGATGCAATTAAAGAGTTAGAGGCATAAAATGAAGATTACAGAATATGCTAATTCCTTATTTGAACAACCATGGTGGCTTGATATTGTTGCTCCACACAGTTGGAATGAGATTTTAGTAAAAGATGATGCTGAAAATGTAATAGGTAGAATGCCATATGTTTTTGACAATAAGACTGTTTATATTCCAAAATTGACACAAAATATTGGAATCTGGATTTCACCAGAATTCAAAAATGATTACGGAAAGCAAAAACAGATTATTAATGAAATATTTTTGCAATTAGAAAAATACCAAAAAATTGAAATTGCACTAAATCCAAATAATGAATATGTCTTACCATTCAGATGGCTTGGATTTTCTATAGTTCCTTCGTTTACCTATAGAATAGAAGATTTAAGTAATACAGAATTGTTATATCAAAATTTCAATAAAACTGCAAAAAAGAATATCAAATCTGCTAACAATAAAGTAACCATAAATAATAAAACAAATATTAACCATTTACTTGATATGCTTGATAAAACATTTGAAGTGCAGAAAAGAAAAAATCCCATGGACAAGGAACTGGTTAAGAGAATTGTTGAAACATGTGATTCAAATGGAAATGGGTTTTATTCAGAAGCTGTTGATAAGGAGGGTAATATTCATTCATGTGCTTATTTTGTTTATGATGACCAGGTTTGTTACTATCTTTTAGGCGCTACAGATTCTGCTTTTCGCTCTAGTGGAGCTCAAAGCCTTGTTATTTGGGACGGAATACAGTTTGCTGCAACACATTCAAAAATATTTGATTTTGAAGGCTCTATGGTTGAAGGAATAGAAAACTTTTTTAGACAGTTTGGGGGAAAGTGTATACCTTACTACAGAATCCGTAAAGGCTCTTTTTTTGATGAGTTATATGAAAGTTTAAAACCACGAATAAAAAAAATAATGGGGTATAAAATATGAGTGAACATAAAAAAATATGTCATTTTACAAGTGCTCATGAACAATGTGATGATAGAATTTATTTAAAAGAATGTATTTCCTTAGTTAATGCCGGTTACGAAGTCTATATAGTAGCTAGAGGTGAAACTCAAAACTTAAACGGAATAAATATTATTGGCTGTGGAGTTCAAAAAGGAAGATTAGGGAGAATCTTTGGATTTTCTAAGAAAGTTTATAAAACGGCAAAAAAACTTAATTGTGATGTATATCATTTTCATGATCCTGAATTATTACCTTACGCTGTCAAGTTAAAGAAGGCTGGAAAAAAAGTAATTTTTGATAGTCATGAAGATGTACCAGCACAAATTCTTGATAAAGAATGGATTCCATTTCCTTTTAGAAAATTAATTTCTATTATATATAAAAAATATGAAACTTATGCAGTTAGGCAATTTGATGCAGTTATAACAGCAACTTCGCATATAGCTGAACAATTTGAAGGTAGAACAAAGAAAGTTGTTGTAATCAATAATTATCCTAAACTTGATGATATTATTTTTCAGACAAAACCTTTTGAAGACCGTGACAAAATTGTTTGTTACGCAGGTGGTATTAGTGAAATTCGTGGTGAAAAAGTCATGGTTGAGGCTATGAAAAGTGTTGACGGTAAATTGATACTTGCAGGAGAAAGTGATTCTATAAATAACATAATACGCGATAACATAGTATATTTAGGAAAAATAAACAGAACAAAAGTAAATGAATTATATGGAAATGCACGTTGTGGTTTAGTATTATACCAGCCGGCAAAGAATCATTTTGAGGCACAACCGATAAAGATGTTTGAATATATGGCTGCAGGTTTGCCTTTTGTAGCTTCAGATTTTCCTTTGTGGAAAAAGATTGTTTCGGAAAATGAATGTGGAATTTGTGTACCACCTTCAGATATTGAATCTGTAAAAAAAGCATGCATCTTACTTCTTGAGAATCCTGTAAAAAGTCAGGAAATGGGAAAAAAAGGTCGTGAACTTGTAATGGGAAAATATAATTGGGATGTTGAAGAAAAAAAACTTATAGAATTATATAAAGAAATCTAATATATATAAAAAGAGGAACTATGAATATACTTACAGTAATTGGCGCACGCCCACAATTTATTAAAGCCGCTGTACTCAGCAGATATCTCCGCGATAATCCGTCTCTTGGTATTAAAGAAATTTTAGTTCATACAGGCCAGCATTATGACCAGAATATGAGTGATGTTTTTTTTAAAGAAATGGATATCCCTCAGCCTGATGTAAATCTTCATTTGGGTAGCGGAACTCACGGAAAAATGACAGGAGCAATGCTTGCAGGAATTGAAGAATTGCTTTTGGAAAAGAAACCAGATGCTCTGCTGGTTTACGGAGACACAAACTCTACTCTCGCAGGTGCACTTGCAGCCAGTAAACTTTTAATTCCTGTAATTCATGTGGAAGCGGGTTTGCGTTCATTTATGATGGCAATGCCAGAAGAACAGAACCGCCGGTGTGCAGATCATCTTTCGACATATTTATTCTGTCCGACTCAGACCGCTATAAAAAATCTTATCGCAGAAGGAATTACAGATTGTGGTGAAGATACAAAACCAACTGCAGATAAAAAGCGTGTTTGTATGACCGGCGATATTATGTACGAAGCAAGCCTTTATTACAGGGCTCATAATTCTGTTAAAATTCCAGAAGAAGATAAGGGCTGTATTCTTCTAACAATCCATCGTCAGGAAAACACAGATAATATTGAAAGACTTAGTTCTATTGTGAAAGCGATAAATGAACTTAAGGAGGAAAGATTTGTATTCCCAGTTCATCCTCGTACAAGAAAGATTTTAACTCAGAATAATTTGCAATTTGAAAATCACGTAAAACTGATTGACCCGATTGGATATTTTGAAATGATTGCTTATGAAGAAAACTGTAAGTGTGTTCTAACCGACAGTGGTGGAGTTCAGAAAGAAGCTTTCTTTTTTGAAAAGCCTTGTATTACAATGCGCGATTCTACAGAATGGGTTGAGCTTGTCGATAGTGGCTGGAATACGCTTGTT
Organism: Treponema sp.; assembly: GCA_017551545.1. Lineage (GTDB taxonomy): Bacteria > Spirochaetota > Spirochaetia > Treponematales > Treponemataceae > Treponema_D. The sequence continues at coordinate 31,495 of JAFZLJ010000143.1, forward strand.
GGGGCAGATACACAGATGATTACAACTGTTGTAAAACATATTTGTAAGCCTGCAGAAGTGCCTAACCTTTATGGTAAAGGTGACTGTGCTAGGCTTATTGTTGAAGAATTATTAAAATAAGGATTACGGTATGCATATTTTAATTATGAATCATTATGCGGGTTCTCCTTATTACGGAATGGAATACCGCCCATATTATCTGGCACAGGAATGGATTAAACTTGGGCATGAAGTAACTATTGTTGCTGCAAATAATTCTCATATTAGACGTGTAAACCCGGAACCTCAGGGCAAAGTTTGGGAAGAAAATGTTGATGGAATCCGCTATATCTGGCTAAAAAGCCGGCCTTATGGCGGGAACGGTGTAGCACGTATGCTTAATATGCTTGATTATATTAATGGTTTTAAGCGTAATATGAAGATGTTTGTTGCCTTAAAGCCAGATGTAGTTGTGGCATCTTCTACTTACCCGCTGGATAACTATCCTGCATACAAGCTAGCAAAAAAAACGGGTGCTCAATTTATTTATGAGGTGCATGACTTATGGCCGCTTAGCCCTCAAAAGCTTGGTGGATATTCTAAATGGCACCCATTTATTGTTGTTATGCAGAATGCAGAAAACTTTGCTTACAAGCATGTAGATAAGGTTGTTTCTATTTTGCCTTGTGCAGAAGAGCATATGAAAGAACATGGGCTTGCCGATGGAAAATTCTATCATGTTCCAAATGGTATTTATTTGCCCGAGGTTGAAAATGCTGAGCCTCTTTCTGCAGAGTTCAAAGATCAGTTACCTAAAGATAAAAAGATAATTGGTTACTGCGGTACACTTGGCCGTGCAAATGCACTTCATAATCTTGTAGAAGTTGCAAATATGGTAAAAGACAGTAATCCCGATTTGTTTTTTGCCATTGTTGGGAAAGGACCTGAAAAGGATAATCTAAATGCGCTTATTGCAAAATATGGTCTTACTAACATAAAGATATATGATGCAATTCCTAAAACGCAAGTTCAGTCTTTTTTACAACTGTCTTCTATTATTATTATTATTATTTGGAGCGATTCTGATTTGTATAAATACGGTATTTCTCCAAACAAAATATTTGATTATATGTATGCCGGAAAACCGGTTTTGCAAGCGGTTAGAGCAGGAAATGACATTCCTCATGATTCGGGCTGTGGTATAACTTGTGATACTACTCCAGAAGAAATTGCAGATGCACTAAAAAAAATGCTTTCTTTGCCGCAGAGTGAACGGGATACAATGGGAGCAAATGGTCATAAGTATGTGCTGGAACATCATACCTATGAAGTTTTGGCAAAAAGATTTTTGGAAGCAATAGAACAGAAATAATAGTTCTTAAAAAAAAATAGATTTGGAGGCGCCTTATGTGGAAGGTACAACTATTTAAATTAAATTTCGATGGACAGGAACAGGAAGCCGTAAAAGAGGTTCTTGATTCTGCCTGGATTACAATGGGACAAAAAACTCTCGATTTTGAATCTGAGTTTACAAAATATCTTGGAGAAGGTGTAAAAGGACTTGCTGTTTCTAACGGAACTGCTGCTTTGCACATGGCAGTTCTTGCACTTGGTATTGGTCCTGGGGACGAAGTGATTACCCCATCGCTCACATTTATTGCAGACCAGAATGTTGTAACCATGGCTGGTGCAAAGAATGTGCTTGCCGATATTACTTCTTATGACGACTGGAGCATGGATCCTGCTGATATTGAAGCAAAGATTACTTCTAAGACAAAAGCAGTTCTTATTGTTCACTATGCCGGTTTTGCCTGTGATATGGACGCAATTTGTGAAATTTGTAAAAAGCATAATCTTTATTTAATTGAAGATTGTGCCCATACTCCTGGTGCAACTTACAACGGCCGTGCCCTTGGAACTTTTGGAGATGTTTCATGTTTCAGCTTCTTTACGAATAAGAATCTTTCTGTTGGTGAAGGTGGTATGGTTGTAACAAAGTCCGATGAGATTTTGGAAAAACTTCGCGGACTTCGTTCTCATGGTATGACTGTTCCAAGTTTTGACCGTTTCAAAGGTCGTGCAATTACTTATGATGTTGCCATGGCTGGTTTGAATTATCGTATTGATGAAATGCGCAGTGCACTTGGTCTTGTTCAGCTTAAAAAACTTGATGGTGCAAATGAAGCTCGTACTAAACTTGTAAATCATTATTACGAAAGACTTGATGGTGTAAACGGCGTGAAGATTCCGTTCCGAAATTTTACACGTGGTAAACCAAACTTTCACATTATGCCAATTATGCTTGAAGATGGAATTGATCGCATTGCAGTTATCGAAAGCATGAAAGCCGATGAGATACAGACAAGTATTCATTATCCGGTTATTCAGAACTTCACTGGTTATAAGGGAATTGTGAATGAAACCCCTAAGGCTCAGTATGCCAGTGAACATGAATTGACTTTACCATTGTATCCAACAATGTCTTTTGAAGATGTTGATTTAGTTTGTGATGCATTAATTAAAGCTCTTAAAGCACAGGGGAAATAAATGATTCGTTTTTTTGATATTTTATTTTCAGGACTTGCTATTATCATTCTCCTGCCTTTTATGATTCCAATTATGATTGGACTTAAGCTCACAGGTGAGCACGATATTTTTTATAAGCAGACTCGTATTGGAAAAGGCGGTAAGCCTTTTGGAGTATTAAAGTTTGCAACAATGATGCGCAACAGCGAGAATATGCCAGGTGGCGTACTTACGCAGAAGAATGATCCTCGTATTCTTCCTATGGGTAAGTTTTTGAGAAAGACTAAGATTAATGAGTTACCGCAGCTTGTAAATATTTTTATTGGTCAGATGAGTGTAATTGGTCCTCGTCCACAAGCTAAACGCCATTATGATTTGTATTCTGATGAAGTAAAAGCTGCCATTGATACTGTGGCACCGGGGCTCAGCGGGCTTGGTTCCGTAGCGTTCCGTGATGAAGAGGATATGCTTAATGCAGTTACTGATCGTGATGCTTTTCACGATACTGTGATTGCTCCATACAAGGGTGCTTTGGAAGTTTATTTTGTGTCACATAGGACACTTGGAACTTACTTTAAGCTTATTTGGCTTACTGTTTTAGCTGTGTTGAAGCCTTCTTCTAAATCATGGAGAAAGGCTTTTAAGGGGCTGCCTCCTGTTCCGGCTGAGTTGGAAAAATATATCTAAAATTGTAGATAATTTGGAAATATGATAATGTTATGCCCATTTAAACTTATTGTTAATTCTGTTGGAGATGCAAATTCTGTTTTTTTGCAAACCAAAACAAACTCAATAATGATTGATTTTGGATATGGAAATAAAAATTTGTTTACTAATGAACTTTTATGTCAAATTGTAGATTCTAAAGAGTTATTAGTTTCTCATTATCATAAAGATCATTACAATGGGCTGATTGAATTACCAGAGAATGAACTGTCAATTTATAATTTATACTATCCATATATTCCAATATTTTCTGATATAACTTTAAATCAAAAACTCTTAAAGGAAATAAAATTTATTAATTATGCTACAATGGTTTGTACAGGCAGTAAAGCTTATGATTTTGTTACCTTGTTAAAACAAAAAAATAAACAAGATATAGAATTAAATTATCATCCATTATATAAAGGCATGACTCTGAACGACAAAGACTATAAAGTAATTTGGCCACCAAGAAATGGAGATTTTTTTAACTTAAGGACTTTAAGAAAAGGAATAACAGAAATAGATAGCATAATCAAAAGTTTGCCGCAGGTATCGGAATTATGGAAAAAATTTGATAGGTTTGAAATCGATTCAGAAACTCAGCAATTTAAGAATGATATGAATGATTCTGTTGGTTTAATAAATAATGCAGAAACATTTTTTTACACTAACAAAAAAAAGATCTTAGAAATTGATGAGAAATTGCGAAAAATTACAAATAGGTTTTCAGTATCCTTATATAAAGAGAAAGAGTTTCTTTTTCTTGGAGATTTAGAGCAAGAGGAACTTACAGTTTGTTTAAATAACTTAATCGCAGATAATAATGGAAAACCAATTTTTGTAAAATATTTAATAACTCCTCATCATGGAACTAAAAAACAATATATCCCTGAAATTTCAAAATTCATAAAAGCAGATTATGTCATTTCCAGTAATGGAACAAAAAGATATTTCGACTATGAAATGAAATACGATAAGATTGGAAAATATACTCATTGTACACATAAAAATGGAAATTTTTATGGTTTAGATACATTGCTATTTGTTAATTTTATTAATAATAACATATGATCCTAGATAATAAAATATCAAATAATTAAGGAAGAGATATGCAAGACAACATTTTACCATTAATCGGCCGCACTGCGCCGTTGTTTGAAACTGATATTAGTGTGAACGAGGCGTTTCTTAGTGAAACTGTGCGTAATTCTCGTTTTCTCGTAATTGGTGGCGCGGGAACTATTGGTTCTGCTATCTGCCGTGAGCTTTTTGCCCGTAACCCTAAGGTGCTTCATGTTGTGGATATCAGCGAAAACAACATGGTTGAGCTTGTGCGCGATATCCGTTCCAGCGTGGGCTATGGCGATGGCGAGTTTGCGACTTTTGCTTTGGACTGTGGCAGCGAGATTTTTAAGGCTTTCATCAATGAGCAGAAAAAGCGTATCGGCGGGTATGATTATGTATTCAATACATCTGCCTTGAAGCATGTTCGCAGCGAAAAAGACCCTTATACTCTCATGCGCATGATTGATACAAACATCTTCAATACTGATTCAACAATGCTCATGGCTAAAGAATGCGGTGCTAAAAAGTATTTCTGTGTTTCAACCGACAAGGCTGCTAATCCTGTAAACATGATGGGTGCTTCAAAACGAATTATGGAGTTCTTCCTTAACCGCCGTTCGGTTGAAATGCCTGTTTCTACTGCGCGTTTTGCGAATGTTGCTTTTAGTGACGGCTCTTTGCTTTATGGATTTAACCGCCGTCTTGATAAAAATCAGCCTTTATCTGCTCCAAATGATGTACGCCGCTACTTTGTTACTCCTAAAGAAGCAGGTCAGCTTTGTGTAATGTCTTGTCTGCTCGGTGAAAACCGTGATGTGTTCTTTCCAAAGCTTGACCACGATTTGAATCTTGTTACTTTCTCAAGCATTGCAGAAAAATATCTTCGTAATCTTGGCTATGAACCAGTTCAGTGCGCTACAGAAGATGAAGCTAGAAGCCGTGTGAATGAGCTTAAGGCAAAACATCAGTACCCGGTTTACTTCTTCAAAAGCGACACAACAGGCGAAAAAGACTTTGAAGAGTTCTACACAGATAAAGAAACTTTGGTAATGGATAAGTATGAATCACTGGGTATTATTAAGAATCCTGTAGATTATGATGATGCTAAATTAGAGAAATTCACTGAAACTATAGGAAGTCTTAAGAAAAAGGGTGCGTGGACCCGCGGTGACTTGATAGATCTTTTCAACTGGATGATTCCAAACTTCAATCATAAAGAAACTGGTAAGTTCCTTGACGGAAGAATGTAGCTGGGAATAAAACTACTAGGTAGATTGGTATAATACTAACCTTTTAAGGCTCCGTTAGAGTATTCTGGCGGAGCTTTTTTTTTCTTTCTAAGAATGATTCATTTGATTTTTAAGCCAAATATTCAAATCGCCATCATTGTTGTCACAAATATAATTATGTTTACCATTCATAAAAAGCTGTAAGGATTTTGCATTACAAATAAGACTGTTTCCATCTAGAATAAAAAGTTTAGTTTTTAGTAACTCGGAAATTATCTTATCAATTTTATCAGCTGGTATTCCAATATTTGTAATATTTGTAATTTTATTTGTGTTTCTAAAATTTGTTGCAACAATAAATGCTTCCTTTGAAATTGAAAAGGGTTCCCATTCTTCTTCCGGAGGTACGTTTTCTAACTCTTCATCAGTCATAGGAACATAATTGTACCCCAAACCTCTTTGTATTGAATTGTCTTTTTGAAATTCTACAAGTTTTGTAAGCAAATAGATTTTCATCTGTTCGAAGCTATAAGAATTAAAATCCCACATATCAGGAGATAAATCATATCTAAATTGCAATTTATACCATAGCATCATTAACAAGTAATATAAAGGATTTTTTGTACTTGTTACGAATAATGTGAAAAAATCATCATCAACAGATTGAATCTGAAATGGTTGTTGATTAACTTTAATAATACTTGCATTATCACAAATAATTAAATCTGGCATTGAATTTGGGCCATAATGATATTCTTGAAGATGTTCAGTTAAATATTCGTAATAACCATCTCGTAAACTTTTCTCGGTTTTAAAGCCGTAATATCCGAAAATAACTCTTAAAGGCATTGCATACATAATTACCAGATGATGATAAATCATTTGGGAAATAATATCTAATTTTTTGAGTTCCTCTTTATTTTGAGGGAATTCTTTTTTTGTTATTTCTTGAAATGGCTGAACCAGATCAGAATACCTAATATTCATTTTCGTTGATGGTGTGAATTGCTCTGAAAAACTAACTAAATTATCATAGGCACTACTGATTTCAGCGCCATATAGATTTTTCTTTACTTCGACAATTGCAACAACATTTTCAAAATCATAGATGTAATGATTTGTATTAGGAATTTGTTCTCCCTCTCCTTCAACAATCATACAATCTATTTGTTTCGAAAGCTTTCCATCTTCTCCTCTTACTAAACCATCCCTGACAGACAGATTTAACCCCTTAAAAATGGCGCGATTTAAAATTTCTTTTGTAAGCCCCTCATACATATCCCCAATAATACCAGGATGAGAAATTTTTTGTTTAGATAGAACTTCTTTCTCTTTTTCTAAGAGAGCTTCAAGTAAATCTGATACGGTATTTAACATGTAAATTAAATTTAAAGATTTTTAACTGTAATAGTCAACTATCTATTGATAATTCAGGTTAAAATCGTTATTTTAGAAGCAGTGATTATGTAGGAAAAAAAATTATGCATAACACTGGAGGTGATAATATGTATATATCACTTTCTATGAAAGACTACTATGATGCCTGTGATTTTTTATTTGATTTAATCAGGAAAAATAGTATTCTTGTCAACAAAAGAAGGGGTGAAGTGGCGAGTGCATTAAACTTACTTGGTATGCAATGCTACTATAAGAAGCAATATGCTTATGCTAGAGCATGCTTCATTTATTCTTCTTTGTTGGGTAACCCTCATGGATACAAAAATTATTTGTCTGTGAGATAGTTTTCCTTAAAAATGCTGCCATAAGTTGTGGCAGTTTTTTTTTTATTTAACTCCCTATTACCCTTTATTAACCCCAAGTTAATCCCTTCTCCCCTTATACTCTCCTTATGAAAGTTCAAGGTAGAGACTGCACACTGACTCTTTTAAAAGACAATGAATATTATCCGCTACCGTACTGCGAGGAAACAGTAAGACAAGCGTCGAAAGGCTACGCTCTGCCTGGCGTGATTGGCATAAGGAACAGGGAAAAACGGGTTATAACCGGAAGGACAATTCAGGGCTGCGTTGTTACAAGACTTGAAGAAAACAATGTTCTTGCTCTGTTTCTTTTGCTTTTTTATCGTGAAGAAAAGTTTGACCTTCTGGCAGATAGAGTTTGCTATAAGGTAATCTATAAAAATCTTGGCATTAAAGAATTTGAGCTGCGCGGTGAAAATAAGAGACCGCTTTATCTGCGTCTTGATATCCAGGAAAACGAGGATTCTTATACAACAGGCTGGGATATAAATACTCCGTCTTTGAAATGGACTCCTTGCCGTACATTCTATTTTGACGGACTCAATGTTGTCGTTGATTGTAAAGTGCTTCCTCTTATCTATAAGTTTGAACTCACTGGTTTTTATACTGAAAAAGCAAAGTACAATATTACTCTTCATTTTCCTTTTACGGATGATTATTTTCCGACACAAAACAATATTGAAAAACTGACAATTCCTCTGGATATAGAATTCGGCTGCTGGCTTGATCTTTATGATTTGAAGCCGCTTGATGATATGGCGGACATTAACTGTGCTGATACAGTTTTGTGTTTTCAGAAGTTTGAAGTTACTGGCATTGTTGTTTTTAATATCCGTAATAGTGAACAGAACACACAGGTGGTGCTATGAGATTTTATGAGTTACCGCCTGAAGTTGAAAATAAGATTCGTGATGTTGATTCTCGTCCTTTTGTAAGAGTTGTCTTTGAGCTTAGCGGCGGCGATGTTTATATTCCTGACAGCGACATTCTTGAATGCGTTACAACTTCTTACAACACTGAAGCTGGCGGAATTGTGAACGGCGGAGAACTGCTGCTTCGCGGGCTTTATGATGTTGAGCATAACGCGGAATATACTACAGGACTTGGTGTTCAGATTTGGTACTGCTTTGGGGAACGTGAGAATACATTCTTCCGCTTTCATTTGTTTGTTGATGATAATGGTTTCCAGAGTCAGGAGACTGGCTTTCTTGAAAAGACTACCAAGGTACGCTTAATAGATTTGAGTTCGATTCTGGATGATACGAAACTCCAGAGAAACTGGACTGATGCTCAGACTGTGGTTCATGCAAAAGTTAGTGACAGACTGCATCCGGAGAATTCACTGGTTCATATTATTGCTGGTCGCGGTGGAATTGCAGCTGACGAAATTAACTGCGGGTCGCTGCCGTTTGATGTGCCTTATGTTGTTGTGGCAGGTTCTGCGTGGAAGGAGCTTTGTGCACTTGCTAAGGCTTATGACGCTGTGGTGGAATGCGGTAAGGATTTACCTCTTAGTTTTATTGAATCACCATACGACACAGAAAACGATTACAGCGAAGAAAGCTGTTTTGAGCTTACTGAGAATGACATCACTCATTACAGATTTTTTAATAACAATGATAAATATGCGAATAATATTCGTTTGAAATATACACGTTATGTGCAGACAGAACGCCAGGAGCTCTGGAGTTATTCGGATGCGCCTGTGTGGTATGACGAGGATATGCAGCCTTATTATCCGTTTACTGATGATAGCCGCAAGATTATTTCTGATACGGATTACCAGGCGATTTATACGGCTAAGAATGATGAAGGGAAAACGAGGAATGTGGTTTTTGCGGATGATTTAACGACTGAGGAAGAATTCATCCGTGATATGCAGATTGCCGGGGCAAGCCCGGCAATGACATGCACGAATTATGACACGACAACTTACAAAGACAGAGCGATAATTCAACTTTCTCGTAATGGGAGTTTGATTGGACTTTATAAGGCTGCGATTTATGGTCGGGCAATTATTTCTGAAACTAATTACAGCGTGTTTGTAAAGGATGATTCTGAAATTGCTGTTAAGGGGCAGATTGTTAAAAACATCACATCTAAGTATTTAAGCGATGACCTTTTTGAAAATGAGCCGTTCTGTCAGCGGCGTGCACGTGACTTTTTGCAGAAGTGCATTAACTGCAAAGGGGCTTATTACCTTACAACTTTTCTTCCTCTGATTCATGCACGTGTTGGTGCGTTTATGGATATTCGGCTTAACGGACAAAGTGGATTTAAAAAAGTTCGCATTGATGAAGTTACGTTTAGATATAAGAAGGAAGAGGCATTCTCTAGTGAGATATGGTGTACGAGGTGCTAGGTGTTAGGTTCTAGGTTTTAGGAGTTTTGGAGGTACATTGAAAGAAGAAATTGTAGAGACAGAAAAATTAATTGACTCAATTAATGGATTAAAGGTTGAACTAAGCGGATTCAGGAGTGAGATGAAAGAGTTTAAGAAAACTGTTGAGAAAAAAATTGAACTTCTAGATTCTAGACAGCTGCAGTGTCAGGTAAGTCCACTTACCTGTGCTAATTCCAGGAAGCTAGATGAACACATTAAAAATGATGCAGGAAAACAAGGACGCATTACCGGGATTATTGCCTGTGTTATTTCCTGTTTTAATTTTGCTGTATTGATTATAAGGGAGTTTGCGAAATGAATGATAAGATACGTGATTTGAAAATTAGGCTGATGCTGGAAGCTGAAAAAGAACTTACAGAAGATTTAACAGAAGTTCAGCGTTACCAGTATTACCTGGGGCGGATGCAGTTTTTGCATTACGTTTCTGGAAAAGAAAATTTACTTGAAGCTGACTGTTCGGGTTCGGTTTGCCTTGCTCTTCTTCTTGCGACTGGGTGCGGAATTAGAGTTACGGCTGACACTTTGTATAAAAAGTTTTTTACAAAGAAATGTCCTGATATGTCTGATATTCAGGCGGTGTTCTTTATTACCAACTATGACAGAAAACTCGGAAACCGCCTTTACCATGAAGGTGAATGTGCTCATGTGGCTGGGCTTGCCGGAACTGATGTGGTGCTGAACTGTGTAGAGCCTTATGCAGTGTTGCGGTCTGTGTCTGATATGAGGCCTGTTTATAACGCCATGGATTACACCGTGGTTGTTCGTGGACTTGATAGACGAGCTTTGCAGAAAGCAAGTGATGAACGTTCTGATTTATTTGGGGCAGATTATGAATTCTTGCAGTTTCAGAAAGCTATTACAGAGGAGAAAGGAGAATGATTTTATGGCGGGCTGAGCGGCTTATTGAAAAGCTGCTTAGTGTGAAGTTTGTAATTTTTGTTATTGCTACGGTGCTTAAATGCTTTGGAGTTATTGGCGGAGCTGAATGGCTTACGGTAACTATGGCGGTGATTGCTGGAAGAGAAGTCCAGAAATTTAAAGACTTTAATTTCTCAAAGAAGGTGGCAGATGAAGAAAGTTTGGGAAGTGATTAAAAAAATTGGGATTTGGATATTCACTGTATTGGCGGCAATCTTTGCAGTGTTATTCATTAAAGAAAAAGATTGTCGGGTCGAGCCCGACAATGACACGACGGAGGATATTAATGCCAAGGCAGCTAAAAAGCGTGAGGAAGCGATTAGTCGTATTGAATGTACTGATGCTCGTACTATTGCAGAAAACTACGATGGTGTTTGCGATGCCATTGCAGACGGAAAGGAGCGATTTAGAAGACGTGTTGCAGATTGCGGAAGAAGAAATTGAAAGAACTGCTCAGGAAGCTGTGAAGGCTGCCCTTCTTGAAGTGGGTGGAGAGCTTGCTTATGAGAAGGAACGGGCGGACCAGCTGGAAGCGGCAAAAGTTAATCTTGAAATTGAGAATAAGAAACTTAAGGAAGAACTTCATAAGAAGGATAATCAATTCTTTTATGGAGCCCTTATTGGTGGTACTGGCGGCGTGGTGATTACGTCGCTAGTGTTTGGTTTGATATCGGGATTGTGTAGATAGATTGTCGGGTCGAGCCCGACAATGACACTACGGTGTAAGGAGTGTGTAAATGATAAGCAGTAAAGGAAAGGTGCGAGGACAGATTACGGTTACTGTTCGCGATTGTAATGGGAAGGTGAAATATTATAAAAATGGATTCTGGAGGACGCTTTTTAATCTTCCAAGAAAACCAATGATAATTAAGCATCATAACACGATTACGAATCAGGGTGATGGTATGATTGCTGATCTTCTTATAAGTAATCCGACGCAGAACAAAGTGGATGCAACTAACGGTTATATGCGTGTGGGCACTGGCTGGACTGGTACGACTCCAAAGAATAACACTGGTGTGAATACTCCGACAGGTTCATTCAAAAAACTTGATTCTACTTATCCTAAAACTTCCGGCGAGTTTGGGGCTACCGGTCAGAACGTTGTTCTTTATCGTACAAGCTTTGCGGCAGGCGATCTCAACGCTAATGGAATTAATGAAGTGGCTTTGATGAACGGAAACACTTCGGCTGCAAAGTGTCTGGCTTATGCTCAGATTACTCCTGCGGTAAACGTTACTTCGGCAGATTCTCTTCAGATTGACTGGCTGATTACTTTTAATGGTGCATAGTTATGGGAACAACGATTGCCGGAAATCAGCATATAGGAACTACCTACAAAAAGCTGCAGTACATCTGGGCTCAAGGTCTTGGTGGTACTAATGCAGAAGTTGAGCTTTACGAAGAAGACCGCATTTTTGTTTATCAGTTTAATCCGACTTACGACCAGCGGGATGATGGTGTTCTTGCGGTTGAGTTTTATTATTACTATCGAAAACCGACAACTCAGGAGTTCTGGGATTACTGTTATGATGCTGATTATTACTACATCTATCCTTTTCTTGCCTGGTATGATGAAAATGAGGCTGACGGCGGTAAATGGGGAGGAATCATTAGTTATGATTCTCATAAGATTTCGCTTGTCGGGCGTGATTCTGGTTGGATTCATGTAACATTACATGTAGAAGAATATATCTGGGGAAAATTTGTAAACGCTCAGGGTAAGACAATCAATAATACTATCTATATTGGAATTTATTCTCCGCTTCCGGTTTTTGTCTGGGATAATTCTGTTAGCGGAAGCGATACAATTATTCCTTATGAAATTATGTGGGACTTTGAAGAATATGAAGACGAACCTGTTTATGATCTTCTTACGGGTGGATGCCTTGAAGAGTGTTACTGGAAAAGAAAGATGATAAATGATTATCCTTCTTTCTATATTAGTTACCGGGATGTGACTCCTGAAGCATTTAATTATGGGGTTGTGGAAACTGCAGTGATGAATGTTACTTCCGGTGTATCAAAGAAATCTGTTTATAAAAAAATCTTTGCAGATGTGCAAGCGGCGTGTGGAACTGCTGACAGGAAACTGGATTATATTAGACGACTTTATACTGTGCCGAATGTGGAAACGGAACTTGTGCGTAAGCAGGTGTTGTTCCGAAGTTTGATGAGCGAAAGTGATTTTACTGCTCTACCTTTTGCTTCCAGATTGTTTCTACGCACGGTTCAGACTGTTGTGGGATTCTGGGACTGGCTGCGTGGGAAAATCAGGGATGCAAATAACGTAATTACGCTGTTTTGCCCTATTCATACAGAGATTACGCTGGAGTGTTGTATATGAAGCGAATCTATAAAAATAAAACAAAGCTTCGCATACTTATTGATACCAAGTGTGATTTATCCGGCTATCAGACAGTGACGATTACAGCCCTTAAGCCGGATGATTCAGTGGCTGTGTTTCCTGCAGTAGTGAAAGATGTGGAACATGGCGTGATTTTTTATGATGTGCAATCAGAAGATGATATTGACCAGAGCGGCTGGTGGACGCTGTGGCCAGAAGTTATTTTTGATGATGACCACACTGCGCGCGGACGTGAAGTAAAGGTTTTTGTTTATGAGTGATAAATCAAAGAAAAAGCAAAAAAAGAAAAACAAAGATGATTATATTCCTCAAGAATTAAAAGATGCTGCATGGAATTTTATTCAGGATATTAATGCTGAAATTGATATTTACAAAAAGATAAAAGCGCTGGGAGCTTTGAAGCCGAATGTACAGGCTGATTCTTTTACGGCATGGTGGGATTTTGAACGTTACTGCAATTACTGCCATGCGCTGATTTTGTTTTATGAAAAATATGATGAAATTATAGATATTCTTGGTTCCAATGAAATGATGGATGGTTTTGAAAAACAACAGAATAAGATGGTTTTGTTTTACAGACTCGCAAAGCAGAATGGTCTTATAAGCGAGTGAGTATGAATTATAGTAAACTTAGTGATAACGAACTGAAAGCCATTGAAGGTTTAAGCCGCGATTTGAAAACCAATAAATACATGTGCGGCGACATGCAGTTTACTGATGTTACAAACCGTGATTATTTTCTGCGGGCCTATGGAGAGACTATCCGTTACTGTATCTCATGGAATAAATTTCTTATATGGAACGGCACCTGCTGGCAGATTGATACTCGTGGACGCGTGGAAGAAATGTGCGTGGATTTTTTGCATAAGATGTACAGAGGTTCAAGAACTATAAATGATTTACAGCTGCGCATTATGTTTGAAAAGCATTTGATTCGAAGTGAATCGTTCAGACGTATTCAGGCGCTGGTGGGACTTTTAAAAGTAAGCTCGCAGATAAAAACTGAGGACCAGGATCTGGATTGCGATAATTATCTTTTTAATTCTGATGGACTTACTATTAATTTGAAAACAATGAAAGTGCGTGAGCCGAATATAAAAGATTTAATAACTAAGAAAAGCCTGTTTGTTTTTGATAAGACTGCTGCATGCCCTACCTGGGAGATGTTTCTTAAGCAGATTTTTAATAATGATATTGCCCTGATTCGTTTTGTGCAGAAAGCAATGGGATATTCTTTGAGTGGCGATATCAGCGAGCAGTGTCTTTTTATTTTATGGGGAACTGGTGCAAACGGTAAATCAACTTTTTTGAATGTGCTGCAGAATCTGTTTGGGGACTATGCCTGTTCTACGGGTACTGAAACTTTTATGAAAAAGACAAGCGAGCATTCTAATGATATTGCACGCCTTAAGGGGGCGCGGCTTGTTACTACGAGTGAGATTGAGCAGGGAAAGAGTCTTAGTGAAAGTATTATTAAGCAGATTACCGGGGAAGACGTGCTGACGGCGCGGTTTTTGTACGGGGAGTATTTTTCTTTTAAGCCTACTTTTAAGATTTTTATGGCGACTAATCATAAGCCGAAAATCCGCGGTGCTGATAACGGCATCTGGCGGCGTATAAAAATGATTCCATTTACAGTTACTATTCCACCGGAGCGGCGTGATAAGAATCTTTGTGAAAAACTGATGGCAGAAAACTCAGGAATCTTTAACTGGCTTTTGAAGGGGTATGCTATGTGGGTAAAGGAAGGACTTTGTGAGGAGCCGGAAGCTGTGCGCGAGGCTAACGAAGAATACAGATTTGATATGGACAGTGTGGGAACGTTTATTAATGAATGCTTTGAAATTGATGCAAGCATGAAATGGAAGTTGAATAATACACTGCTTTATAACACTTATATGAAATGGTGTACTGCCAACAACGAACGGATAATGAGCCAGAAATGGCTTAGTATGCGGATGCAGGAGAAAGGTTTTAAGAGGTGTGTGAGTAACAGTCAGAGGTTCTGGCTGGGGTTGATTTTGAAAAATACCTGGGAAAATAATTAGAGGGCTTTTCCTGCGTTTATAATATTCAGAAGATTGAGACAGCCTTTTGATTCAAGTGATTTAATTACTTTTTCATCATTGAGTTCACCGACTGCGCAGAAAGCGTTCTGGTCAATTGGATCATCTATGTCCTTTTCAATGAATGTGACATTGAGTATCTGGCAGGCATAAACTAAAAGGAATTTGATATAACTCTGGCCATAGAGGCAGAAAGTTGTCTTACCCTGTTTTTTTGCATCTGAAATGAGCTTGCAAAGTTCGTCATTGTAGGAATTTGCGAGTGCGAAGGTTCGTTTTGCAAACTGCTGACTGCGGGCTGTGAGTTCTGCGATTCCTGCGGGTGTAATAGCGTATGAAAGTTTTCTGAGGTTTACGTTTGACAACATTATCCAGCCGCGCTCTACGAAGCGTTTGAGCACTGCGTTCATAAGGCCGATAGACATTCCGGCATTTTCTGCTAAAAGTCTCTGGCTTGCGAGTGGTTCTTCTTCAAGAGTATTTGCAATGTTTTGTAATGTTGCTACTTCGCTATCCAATTAATTTATCCTTTTAAGTTTTGTAATTTTGCGGTTTGGGCAAAGAAAAAATCTTCTGAGTTATTCAGGAAATTATTATTACCATCATAATCTATAAAATTACGGTCTACATCATAAATGACCTGTACATCTATTATGCCATTTTTTTCATCTTTTTCAAATAAGGATTTTGTGATTTCATTTTCACTGAGCCAGAGTTTTTGTTCCCAATCTTGTGTTGCGTAGGTGGTGCAGATATAAAAGAGCATTTTGTCGGCACCAAAAACAAAAAGAAGCTTTTCTAAGGTGATTTCATCAGGACATGATGGCAGAAGAAGTATTTCATTATCCTGGTAATTTCCGCCTTGTTCTGTCTGGAGGAAGTCTGCCATTTCTTTGAGTTTTGGCTGGATTTTATCTTCTGGGGCGGAGCCTAAAAGGATTGCTACTTTTGTTTGCTCTGACGTTTCTGTGTTGTTCATATTGTGAATATTATATCACATTTTGACTGGTATTGCAAAGAATGCGCGTTTCCCCCGTGCCCCCTAGTGTTTTCAAGTACAGATGTGTACTTGAGATACGATAAAATGAATATAAGTCTTGAAAACCGAAAATTGAGAAAAGCACAGATAATGTGTACTTTAGTACATAAAAAGTACACTTAATTATAAAAAAGTCATACTTGATTTGATAATGATAGATAGAGATTGAAAGTATTTGAGTGATTTTTAGAAAGCCTTTTTTATTTTAAATTTTCTTTAGTACACATTTTTATAAAAAAAGAAATATATTCATATAAGCTTATAAGAGTATATAAACAGTAAATTACTGTACTAAGTGTATTTTTGGGCAAATGTACTTTTGCAAATTGTTGTTTGAAATGAAACTTTTTTGATAATTTTATGACCGCTGTGCGCGCTCCCCCGCGGTTTTTGAAAAATCCGTGGGTTATTACATCAGGGCGCCGCGAAGCGGCGCCTTGGGCGAGGTATTTGTGGATTTAGGGTGAAGTGAGCGTGCTAACACGCGAACGGAGCTTCTCTTTGTGTAAGATGAGCAGCGTTAAGAAAAATGCGTAACAACGCATTTTTTAGCTGCGGTGCTTTTAAGAGGAAAAGTGGAAGGCATCGGATTGGGGAAATCGGTTCAGCATTATGGTGGAGGGATGTTTACTGGTAGACTGTGGCGCAAGTTCTGCTTACTGCTATTCTGTCTGCGCCACAAGGAGAGAGCGCACCAGGCTCGTCCTGGAGTGCGAACGACTCCTGGCGGCTCAACAGAGCCGCCTT
Organism: Treponema sp.; assembly: GCA_017551545.1. Taxonomy (GTDB): domain Bacteria; phylum Spirochaetota; class Spirochaetia; order Treponematales; family Treponemataceae; genus Treponema_D. The sequence goes on from JAFZLJ010000143.1 coordinate 48,304, forward strand.
GCCGATTGAGTGCAGCCCGCGCTGGGCTGCGCGATTGAGGCAAAATCTTTCCCACACAAAAAGAGTTCCCGAAAAAGCCGCCATTGTAAGACCAACTGAGCATCTAAAACAAGCGGGACAGCTGCAATGCTGAGCAAAAGGTTTGCCCCCTAATTCCCCCCGAGAGCGGTTCAATAGCATTCCTTAATTTTTGGAAAGGGGGTGTTGGGGGGGTGCCCCGCGGCAGGGGGGAAGGGGGAAAAACTTTTGCGTGCCCGCTTGTTTAGTTGCGACCTGAACTCGAGGCACTTTCATTTTCACGACCAATGTTTAGAACTCGATGCATTTGGCGGCTTCTACAAAAAGAGTGCTTACTGCAACGATGGGCCCGCCTGCGGAAACAGGCAGATGCACAAAGCGGAGGGTACGCGAAGCGGTCCCGTAGCGACTGCAGCTGACTGTGCTTTCATTACTTGCCTGCGGGCTTGGGCAAGGCCTCCGTGCGTCGCTTCTTTGCCGGGCTACCTGCGAGCTTTCTAGTATATGCAAACAGTCTGTGAACGAATGAGCGAAATGGAGCGGAACGAAGTGAAGCGGAATGCAGCGAGTGAGTGAGCAGTCTGTTTGCAACCATTTGGGAAGGAGCGTGTTCTGATGTAGGTGGCATAGAGGGAGCGGAAGGTCTGCGAATGCAGTCCTGGAGCGAGCGAACTGTGAACTATACGCTTTTTTGAAATGGCAAAAAATGCACCCTTTTACTATTGTCTTTATTTATTTGCTTTTAGTTTATATTTGTGCTAATATTATACATATGGAGTATAAAACTGGCACAAATATAAACCTATTGTTTTCTCAACCACAAAACACCGTAATCACAGTAAAGGGGCTTACTGCTGCAGGTGTAACGCATGCTCAAATACTGCGATTTGAAAAAGCTGATATATTAAAGCGGTTGAACACGGGAGCTTATGCCCGCTTTAATGAAAACCCTGATATTCTTGGTGCAATATACTCTTTGCAAAATGATTTAAAACTGACTGCACATATCGGAGGAAGAACAGCTCTTTCTCTTGTGTACGGAAAAACACAATATGCTGCTGAACGTAAAAGCGAATTGTTTTGTTATAAACAGGAAAAACTTCCTGCCTGGTTTAAGTCGGTTTATGCAGATTCATATACTCAATTTATGACAGATTTTTTGCCCGAAAAAGAAGGTCTTACAGAATGGGAACATGCTGGATATAGAATACTTGTATCTTCTCAGGAACGAGCTTTACTTGAAATGCTATATCAAGTTCCGGGTACAGTAACTCCTCAGGAAGCATTTGAAATATTGCAGCTTATAACTGCAATAAAACCTGCTGTAATGCAGAAACTTCTTGAAAGTTGTAAGTCTGTAAAAGCCAAACGGCTTCTTCTGTGTTTTGCTGAATTATGCGGCCATCAATGGTTTTCTCGTTTAAAAATAGAAAACATAGACTTAGGATCTGGAAAACGTGAAATCGCAAATGGTGGTAAATTATATACAAAATATAATCTTGTTCTGCCAGAAGGATTGGAAACTTTATGATAAACGAAAAATACATTGAACAGGTAAAGCTTCTGCTTGAAGTTCTGCCTTTAATTGCAAATGAAAAATGTTTTGCTCTAAAAGGCGGAACTGCAATTAATATGTTTTACAACAACCTGCCTCGACTTTCTGTTGATATTGATCTTGTTTATACAGTAATTGAAAACAGGGAAGAATCTTGTACTCACATAAACGAGGCTTTGCAGAGACTAAAAGCAGCTTTTACAAAAATTGGCCTTTCTGCAAATATAACCGGAATAAATGCTGAAAAGAAAATCATCTGTTCTAACTCTGTAACATCAATAAAGATTGAACCAAACTATACTTTGCGTGGAACTGTTCTTCCGACCGTTTTTGCTGATGTGTATCCTAAAGTTGAGGAAGAATTTGCATACGCTGGAATGAATGTTCTTGCAAAAGAAGAAGTATATGCCGGAAAAATATGTGCAGCACTGGACCGTCAGCATCCAAGAGATTTGTTTGATATTAATCAGCTTTATGAAAATGGTGGTCTTACAGACAAAATGATTGATGTATTCTTGTATTATCTTCTGGGACATAACCGACCGGTACATGAAGTTTTGAACTGTAATATCCAGGACAAACAAGAAATTATGCAGACCGAGTTTGTAGGAATGACAGACATTCCTTTTGCTTACGAACAGCATTGTGAAACTTTGGAAAGATTAAAAGCTGATTTATTAAAACGGCTGAGCAAATATTATGAGTTTATAAGCGACTTTGTTCAGCTGAAAGCAGATTTTTCTAAGAGTCCATTTCCCGAAGCTGAGAAGTTGCCTGCCTTACAGTGGAAACTTAGAAATCTGAATATTCTCAAAGAGAAAGATTTTAATAAGTTTGGGCAGCAGAAAAAAGAACTTGATAAAGTCTTTTTGAAATAACCAAGACCAACACAAAAAAATAAACAGAATTTCTCAAATTAATTATAATATAATGGCCATTAAATTAACGGTTATTATATTAAAATTGTTATTTATCAACAGAACCGACCCCCACCCCTGTAGGGTGGAGCATTACCCGTTAGGGGTGGTGCTCTGAATTTTTACGAAAAAAAATATTTCGGAAAAATTTCAGAATCGATTTCAGTAACGATTTCGGAAAAAAAATTCTGACTCAAAACTGCTCAAAAATATTCAAAATAAATCAGTTGCATAATTCATTAAAATATAATAATATACATGTATACGCAGATAGTTTTTAACAAAAAAAGCTATTAAAATGCGTGAGATTGTAGCTCAGCTGGATTAGAGCATCACCCTGCGGAGGTGGGGGTCGCACGTTCGAATCGTGTCAGTCTCAAAAGGCCTGTTCTTAGGGAACGGGCTTTTTTTATCTTTTTCTAAAATATTCAAAATATGAACAATGACGTTGCAACACTAAAGGTAATTGCAGATACTCTTGAAAACGAACCAATGGCAAGTCAGCGCGTGCTGGCACAGAATGCGGGCATGTCTATAGGCCTTATGAACGCCGTGCTCAAGCGCTTTGTGGAACGCGGCTGGATTATGCTTACAAATGTAAATATGCGTAAGCTCTGCTATGCCATAACCCCGCAGGGAATTTCAGAACTCCGCGAACGCAGCCAGACCTTTGCCCGCCGCACCTTTGAAATTGCAAATAAATATAACGACCAGCTCTGCCTTCTTGTAGCACAGGCAAAACAAGACAAAAAATCAAAATTCATACTGTACGGACAAAGTTATATAAAGTTTATGCTTGTATATGCCTGCCAGGCTCAGGGCTTTGCTTTTGAAGAAAAATCTGCCGCTGCCGCAGTAGACAAATCGGCCTTTTGTGCAGCAGGAGAGCTTTGTACTCCGGAAGAGCTTGCCCGATTAAAAAAGCACGGCTGCCCGAATCTGCTCGATTTATTACAGGAATAACGGGGCAGAGTAGAAGTTATGGAATATTACTGCGCAATGGTCCTTACCGGTAAAGAAAAAACCGTAAAAGACGCCGCCCTAAAAGCCTTGCAAGACCTGTGCCCCACCGCCAACTGCTACACCTTTGAACGCCGCCTGTACACCAAAAAACGCGGCTGGTTCGACGCCCCCCTGTTCCCGGGCTACATCTTTTTTATGCTCGAAAGCTTTACCCCGCAAATTCTCGAAGTGCTAAAAAAAATCAAAGGCTTTTATCACATACTGCGCGACAACCAGAATCCAACCCAAATACAAGGCCAGGCCCTTGAAGAACTAAAACTGTTTATCCGTAACGGCGAACACTGGGGCATTTCCAAAGTCCAGTTCCTCCCCGGCCAGAAAATCCAGGCAATCACCGGCCCCCTCGTAGGCCTCGAAGGCAACATAATAGCAGTAAACAAGAAAAAAAAGCAGATAACCGTCCAGTCCACTCTCACCAACGACGGCAAAAGGTTTGATCTGCTGTATGAAGATGTGGAAGTGGTGGAGTGAGTGTCACACGGATTTAAATTTATTCAGTATAAAACTTCTTTTTTTCTGTTTGAGTAAGCTCTGAAATTTTTTTACCCTGTGATTTTGCATAAGCTAAAAGACCACGATAGTCCATTGTTCCTTTTATTTGACTAAAAGGAATTGGTTTAGGAGTTCTTGCAAGGCTTTGCTTATATTGTGTCATTTGTCCATTCATAAGTGTAAACCTCCGTTATCTTTTTTGCATTTTCTTCATCTATTAGGAAGTGAAATGGATGTTGAATACCAATAAACTCTGCATTGAATACCGACATATAATGTTCAAGAAGAGTTTTATCGGCTGCAAATCCATACATCATTCCACCATATTTCCATTCTATTGATTTGTTTGCGGCAATTGCGAATAAATGACCGCCAACACCTTTGTATTTTACTTCTTCATTTATCTGATGATTATTTTCTGGACTAGCACACATCCAGGTAACATATGCAGCTTTAGCGTTTCCATCTTTATGAAGTGCTACAAGCCCTTGAATATCAACAGATCCTTCTACAACAAGTGCATATACTTCATTATCATCAAGAAGTTCATCCCAGTTTACATACCATCCATTCTTTGCATTGTATTTTTTCAGAAAAGATTTCCGGCTAACCTGAAGAACTTCGGTTTGAACTAATTCTCCGGTTTTAACATCTTTGAGGCATGGTGTAAATTCATCAATAAATACATTAATCATTTTCCAAACCTCCTATACTCCTAATTATACTACAATACTTTTTAATGGTAAACCTAAAAATTGCTTTCGCAATTTTCTTATTACGACGGACGTTTGACCCATAAACAAGTGCAGCACAAATCACTAAAGTAAAATACCACAAATCACTAAAGTAAAATACCGCACTGCAACAGAATATGGTTATAAAAGGGAAGACGGGGTTTTTGTTATTCCGATTGGGTGTTTGAAGAATTGATAGTTTTCAAATTCGGGCGGTCCCCCGTCAGACACTTCGTGCCCGACGGGATCGGCTGTTCTACGCAACCTTCGGTTGCTACCGAGTTTGCTTCACAAACGTCGCAACTCCCTTTCGGTCGATATCCTCACTTCGTTTCGGTTGCTTGCTTCGCAACCCTTATATAGTCTACCTTAATTTTATAAAATCAGGGAAATAGAATGCAAAAATGCCAAAAATTGCATAAAACCTAATCTATTTTCTTGAAAAATCGGAAAATAGGTATTATTATATAGTTATGTTAGTAGAATTTTCAATAAACAATTTTAAATCCATTAAAGACTCTGTTACTTTTTCAATGATGAGTGGAAAAAGCACTAATAATGTAATCAATGTAAATGAAAAACTTAACTTGATTTCCTGCGCTGCTATTCTGGGAGCTAATGCCAGTGGTAAGACTACAATAATTGATGCATTTGCAATGATGAAAAGAATAGTTTTGAATAATGATAAGATCTTTTTGTCTTCCGATGAATTACCATACAATCCATTTAAACTGTCAACAGAAACAGAAAATGCCTCTACAAGTTTTGATATAGTCTTTATCCACAATGGCCGGCAGTACAAATATGGTTTTGAATACGATAAAAATAAAGTTTATGACGAATATCTTTTTGAGTATAAGACTATAAAACCAACTTGTGTATTCGATATGGAAAAAACAGTTCCGCTAAATAAAGATGCTTATCCTGAATTAAAAGAGATTAAGTCAAAACCCGATAATTATCTTTATTTGTGGAAGTGCGATCAGATTGGAAATGAGCCTGCAAAAAATGTTCTGGATTATTTTAAATCAATGGTTATTACTTATGATGTAAGCAGTGCACTTAATGCACAATTGTCGGCAAGTCTATTAAATAATGAGGCCTTAAAAGAACTTATAAATAGCTACATGCAAAAGGCCGATTTTGGCATTTCCGATGTCCGAATTAATAATGAAAATTCTGATAATAAGATAGACATTAACAATATCATAGTAAGTCATAAAAAAGTAGATGAGAAAAATGGCGTCACAGATTTTGTCGATTTTCATATGAATGGCGATGAGTCATACGGTACATATAAATTCTTTTCATCTTTGTTTCCAATTCTATTTGCTTTGGCGCAGGGTAGTGTCGTGCTTTATGATGAATTAGATGCCAGTTTGCATCCGCTTTTATTACGCAAGTTATTTGATCTTTTTAGAAATAAAGAAACCAATCCAAATAATGCGCAGCTTGTTATATCATGTCAGGATGTGAGTTTATTGGATTTTTTAAAAGATAATATTTCCCAAATCTGTTTCACCCAAAAAGATGATAATGGTCAGACAATTTTCCATTCGTTAGATGAATATTCCGGAGTAGAGCTCAAAAAGAAATTACAGGATCTTTATCTTTTAGGTTCATTTGATGCAATACCAAGGCTGGAGGGGTTTGATGATAAGAAAGGGTAAAAATAGTTTTAAATCTTCCGCTCTTAAAAAACGAGATAGCGGTACGCTCAAGATAAAACCTTTGGTAATAATTTCTTGCGAAGGAACAAAAACAGAACCTAACTATCTTAGGACTATTATCAATGAATTGATTAAAAATGGAAAAATAGCACGAGGTTCTGTTGTTATTGCAGATCATCAGCATACAGATCCTATGGGTGTTCTAAGTGATTTAGTAAATTACAGGAATGATTATACTTTGTTTGAGGAAAAATGGATTGTAATAGACAGAGATGAAGTTCGTTCTATTTCGTCTAATTCCAGCGGCCATCCTGAAGAAAACTTTGTAACAGCATTAACCCAAGCAGAAAAACTAAATATAGAAGTTGCATGGTCAAATCCTTGTTTTGAAATCTTTATTGTCGAACATTATATGTACAGAGATACAGGTGGCGATAGAAAAGATATTCAGGAAAAAGCTTTGGAACTGTTGTGTAAAGATGGAAAAATTAAAGAAGATGCCTCTGTTGAAGAATTAAAAGCTATTGATAATTTGTATGATATCTTGCTTCCAAGGAAAGAAACTGGTATTAAAAATTTGAAGAAACTGATGAATGTGCAAAAGGGAAAGTCTCCTGTAGAAGCTAATCCTGGTACAAGGTTTCATGAGCTTGTGAAAGTTTTGGAAGAGTATTTTGAGAAAGAATAATTTATTAGAAAAGAAAAAGGATTTTGGAGAAATAATAGATGAAAGAAAAGAAGGCTTTGATTTTTGATACGAATTTCATAATTGAACATTCAAAAGATTTAGAAACTGTTGTGAAAAAACTAAGTAAATCTTATGAAGTTTTTGTTACGCAACTTTCAATTGACGAACGAATTTCTCAACAATATTTAGAGTTAAAAGGAAAATATGACAAAGTTCAAAAACTTGTTTCTGAAGTGCAAGCATTTGCAAAAGTAGAAATTATTATAGAATTTGACGATGCTTGTAATCTAATGAAGGATGGTATTCAAAACAAATATAATCATCTGTTTCAGAATAAAATAATTCCATTTTCAAAATCAGAAGAAAGTTATTCACAAATAATTGACAGAGTATATAAAAAAGTACCTCCTTTTATTTCGGGTGCAAGTGATAAAGGTTTTAAAGATACAATTTTGTGGCTTTCGTTAATTGATTATTTTTCAGAAAATAAGAATTTTAAATCTGTTGTTTTTGTATCTAATGATCATGGTTTTACAGAAAATATAGAAACTCTTCAAAAAGAATTTCTTAACAAGACGTTTTTGGAAATCGAAATAAGAAATAATGATTTTCTTAATCAAATTGTATGTGAAAAGAAAGATATTGATGTAAATACTTTAAATTTGAAAAATATAGCTCCAGAAGAATTGATTAATTTACGACAAGAGATTCAAAGAGTTCTTGATGGTGTTTGTAGAACTACTTCATATGAGCCATATTTAGATGGATATGTGACTATCCCATGTTTTAAATTAAAGGAGTTTTTGGAAATAAATCAAATTGAAGAAATGTTTAATAATCTTTCTAAAGTTTTATTTCGAGATCTTTTTGCTGCTAAATTTGTCTTTAGTAATCTATTTAGTAATATTCAAGTTTTTAAAGACGAATATTATATTCCAAGAGAAAATATTGAATCGCTTAATTCTTTGTACGAAAAGATTAAGGAAAATTATAAGCAAGTTTTACCGCAGTTCTATAAAGTTGTAAAAGAAACTATAAATCAAAATTTTGATACAAGTGATTTTTCAGAGGATATTCCATTTTAAAAAATTAGATCTAGGACCTAACCAACTTTTTTAGGGATTATGGTGTTACAGCAAAAATGTATACAAATTCAAAAAATGAAAGTATATTATCGTTAAATAAATGAAACTAATGTAAATATATTTTAAAATGAATGGAGTAAATACATGAAACCAAGAGTTTTTTTATCGCATTCAAAGAAGGATGAGGAATTTATTGTTAAAATCGCAAATGATTTAAGATTGGCTCAAATAGATTCTTGGTATGATGATTGGGAAATTCCTCCAGGGACTTCTATAAGAAGAAAAATATTTGAAGAAGGGATTCCCAATTGTGATGTATTTTTTGTTTATCTTTCTGAAAACTCTATAGATTCTTATTGGGTAACTAAAGAGCTTGATGCAGCAATAATTCAACAAGCAGAAAGCAGAAATGAAAATATTATTCTTTTTTGTTCTTCAGAAGAAGTTAGATCAAAGCTTTCATTAGATTTACGAAGTTGTAATATTCCTGTTCTAACAGAAAATGAATATGATAAATCAATGTTAAAGTTTATTGCTGCAATTTATCAGAATTTTATAAATAAGATGAATAAGAATTTCGAATTAAAAAAGCAAAATGAGCTTCTGTTGCTGAAAAATCAGTTATTAGAGATGCAGAATACTTATTTCCAAAGAGGAAATGGAATTGATTTTGAAAACTTGAAAAACAAACTTCTACAAATATCAATTACATATAATTCAAAAACTGTTGACTTACTTAGTGTTTTTGAAAGAACAAAAAATTCTTTTGCAGTAGGAACAAATAGTTATAAGCTGGATAACGAAATTATGAAGTTATTTGATTTGGATATAGTTGAACCGTATCTGAAAATTGAACCAGTGATTCCAAGGCAGATATTTGATAGTATTGTTGGTCCTCTTGTTATTTACCAGGTTTTAGATATTATTCCTGAAAGTGATAATACTAATAAAAGTTATCAGCTTACAGAGATAGGAAAGTCACTACTAAGAAGTTTAGCTTAACTATGGAATACTACTACATGATGATAAACACAGGTGAAGAAAAAACTTTTAAGAAGCGTGGAAAACAGTCTTTTAAAAAAAACATATTTCAATGATGAAATTGATCCAGATAAAATCAAAACTACTAGAGACAAAATTGAAAGAGCCGATGTTATATGTGTTTTTGGTTTGTCGCTTGGAGATTCTGATTTAACTTGGCGAAATGCAATATTAAACTCTCTGACAAATTTTAGAGAGCATCATCTTTTCTTATTTGATTGCCAATTAGCATGTGAGCAGGGCTTATTAGTGAATGATAAACTTGATTCTGAATTGTTAAAGCGAGATACTATTTTACAATCGCGGGGGATTCAAGATACTGAAAAATATGTGAATAAGATACATATTCCTTGTGGATACAAGATTTTTAATATTGCAGATATTATTGAAAATTACAGCAAGAAGATTGTTTAAAAAAAGATGAGAAAGGTTTTTTATTTATTTTTCAAAATGTTCATATCTTGAACATTTTGCATTGACACCATAGTTTTCTCGTTATATAATAGTAAAAAAATTATATCAATTGTAACTGTTTACGACGGACGTTTGGTCCATAAATAAGTGCAATGTCCACTTTTCTCCCTCAAGAACTGCAGTTCCGGTTGCGGTGGGGAGAGGTTTGGGTGGTGTTGTATTATTTTGGCTTAATTTAGTTACAAATATATATGTACATAATGTACTATGATTTATTTTACTGTTCCACCTTGTTACAGGTAAAGAAGTTAAATACATTCAAAAAGCCATAGGTAAATTCATATTTGGAATAGAAGTTCCAATCTATATTATATATCTATTTGAGAAAAAAATATGATTGGTATTAATTCTTTTAAGTGGACTATCTAAGTATATAGGCGTTCTAGATACTAATGAGTGAAAGTAGAGTAAAAAATTCAGCAAAGAATCTCTTTTATTCGTACATAGGGCAGATAATTAATATCTTACTAAAGTTTGCATTAAGATCCTATTTTATCAGAGTTTTAACTACGGAATATTTAGGTCTTAATGGACTCTTTGGAAATATACTCTCATTTCTTTCTTTGGCTGAGCTAGGAATTGGAGGTGCAATAACTTATAATTTATATGTTGAGATTGCTAACCAAAATACAGAAAGAATAAAACAATTAATGCGATTATATAAAACAGCCTATGTAATAATTGGTTGTTTTGTATTACTTGCAGGAAGTTCGTTAATACCATTTTTGGATTTTTTTATTGAAGGAAAATATGAAATACCAAATATACGATTGATTTATTTTCTATTTGTATTAAATAGTGGTAGTTCATATTTCTTTTCATACAAAGCAAATTTTATTATTGCAAATCAAAAAAACTATATAGTTACAAATATAAATTTAGTTAGTAATATCGTAATTGCAATATTACAGACATTGTCACTTTTTCTATTTAACAGTTATATTGCATATTTAATAGTTCAGGTTATAATTACTTTTGGAGCTAATGTTGTAATGGCTTTCATTGCAGATAAGCGTTACCCTATCTTAAAAGAGAAAGTTACTGGCAAACTTGATGAAAATTCAAAACACATAATTACCCAAAATGTTTCTGCTGCAGTTTTTCATAAAGTTGGAGGAATAATTGTTTTTTCTACGGATAATATTCTTCTTTCAAAACTATTTGGACTAATACAGGTTGGTTTATATTCTAATTACACTTTAATTACAAAAACGCTTCAGGCTCTTATAAATCAGTTTTTTGTATCAATTACAGCAAGCGTTGGAAATCTTTGTGCTGCAGAAGGTAATGAGAAAAAAGTAAGTATTTTTTACATAACAGAATATATTAATTTTTTGATTTTTTCTTTCTCAAGTATTTGTATTTATGAACTTCTAGAAAAATTTATTACATTATGGTTAGGTAAAGAATATTTAATGAATAATAGTATTCTTTGTTTGTTAGCCTTAAACTTTTATTTGGAAGGTATGAGAAGTACTTTATGGACTTTTAATGGAAGTATGGGGCTTGCAAGATATTATAAATATATGCCTATTCCTGAAGTTATAATAAACTTGGGTTCTTCAATAATTTTAGGTAGATTATTTGGTCCTGTAGGTATTTTTATAGGGACGACACTTAGTACGGTATTTACATGCTGGTGGATAGAACCAAAAGTTTTGTTCAAATATGGATTAGATAGCTCTTTAAAGAAATATTATTATGTATATTTTAAGTATTTTTTTATAACTATACTTAATTTTATTATTGTGCATTTTACGAATAAATACATTACATTTGAACAGCCGGTAATAACATTTGTTGTCCATATTATTATTTGTGGTTTTATGCAATTATTATTACTTGTTTTACTTACATTCAAATCAGAAGAATTTAAGTATTTAATGAATCTATTATTTAAAAAAAAGCAGGTTAAATAAAATGAAAATTGATTACATTGTAGTACAAGCCGGCGGAAAAGGTTCTAGAATGGAATCTTTAACAAGAAATAAACCGAAAGCTTTGGTCCCTGTTAATAATTTACCAATGATTTTTCATCTATTCAGAAAATATCCAGATAAAAAATATGTAATTATCGGAGATTATAAATATGATGTACTTGAAAAATATCTAAAAGAATTTGCAGATGTTGATTATAAAACTGTCTGTGGTACGGGGTTTACAGGAACTTGTGCTGGGCTTCAACAGGCTTTGTCTAGTATTCCTGATAATAAAGCTTTTATGCTTATCTGGTGTGATTTGGTTCTTCCAGAAACTTACAGCTTACCTGAAAATGAAGATAATTATATTGGAATTTCTAAAGATTTTCCTTGTCGATGGAAGTACGAAAATAACACTTTTGAAGAAGAGAGTAGTCAAGAATATGGTGTAGCTGGTTTCTTCTTGTTTAAGGATAAATCACATATTATAGATGTTCCTCAGGAAGGAGAATTTGTTCGCTGGCTTCAAAGTAAAAAGTTTATATTTAGAGAACAGCCTTTATATAAAACACATGAATATGGTTTATATAGTGAATGGAGTAAACTACCTAAACAGCGATGTAGACCATTTAATAGTATAAAAATTGAAAACGGAAAACTTTATAAAACAGGTATTGATGAACAAGGGATGAAACTTGCTATTCGGGAAGTTGCCTGGTATAAAAAACTGAAGGATAAGCATTTTGGCAATATTCCAAGAATCTATGAATACGAACCATTGTGTATGGAGTTTGTAGATGGAAAAAATATTTATGAATATACAGATATTCCTTTAGAACAAAAAAGAGAGATTTTAAAACAGATAATTGAATGTCTTAAAGAAATTCATAAATTGGAATCTTGTCCAGTTGATAAAGAAAGCTTCTATGATGCGTATATTGGAAAAACACTAAAAAGACTTGAAAAAGTACGTTATTTGGTTCCTTTTGGAAATGATGAAACTATTATCATAAATGGTAAGAAATGCCGTAATGTATTCTACCATGTTGATGAATTACAGCAGGAAGTAATGAAATATCTTCCTGCAAAATTTGAACTTTTACATGGAGATTGTACATTTAGCAATACAATGTTAAAGAATGACACAATTCCAATTCTTATAGACCCACGAGGATATTTTGGTACAACTGAATTCTATGGCGACCCTGCTTATGATTGGGTAAAACTATATTATTCATTAGTTAGTAATTATGACCAGTTCAATTTGAAAAACTTTGAATTAAATATAAATGAAAACGATGTAACCTTGAAAATTCAATCAAATAATTGGGAAGAATTAGAGAATTATTTTTTTGAACTGCTTGATGGAAAAGTAACAAAAAAACAAATGAAATTATTGCTTGCAATAACTTGGCTTAGTCTTACCACATATGCATGGGAAGACTATGATTCAATTTGTGGTGCATTTTATAACGGATTAATTTATTTTGAGGAGGCTCTTTCTTATGGAAACAGCGTACAATAAGTATTTTGCACAGGATTTATCTTTTATTGACAATGCATTACGCTCAATACAATTAGATGAATATGAAACTCTTGTAAATGATTGTGTTGAAACAATTAAAAGTGGACATAAAATAATTGCATCTGGTTTAGGTAAAAATGTTCCAATTTGTGATAAATTTGTAGGTACTATGCTTTCTCTTGGTTTAGATGCTGGTTTTTTACATACTAATTCTGCCGTTCATGGTGATATGGGTATGGTTCATGCAGGAGATCTTGTTATCATTCTTTCAAAAAGTGGTTCTACGACTGAATCCGTTTATCTTGCAGATTTACTATCTAAAAGGGCTGGTGTAAAACTTTGGCTCTTGACATTTAAGGAAGAAAGCAAGTTATCATCCGTTATTCAAAAAAAGCTTGTTATTAAGTTGGAACATGAAGGCGATTTATGGAATATAATCCCTAATAATTCAACAACTCTCAATCTTTTAGTCTTGCAAAATGTAGCTATTGAACTATCGAAAAGATTAAACTTAAATTTGGAAGAAAATTTTAAGCCAAATCATCCAGGCGGAGCTATTGGGGATACTTTGAGAAATGGAAAATAGTCAGAATAGCATATTAGAGCTTTCTCCACTGGGCCATACATGGCTTTTAGATTTGGATGGCACAATTGTAAAACACAACGGCTATAAAATTGACGGGCAGGATACTTTGCTTGAAGGTGCAAAAGTTTTCCTTGAGACAATCCCGCCTGATGATATGATTATATTTATAACATCCAGAAAAAAAGAATACAAAAATGTAACTGAAGAATTCTTAAAAACGAATCAAATAAGGTTCAACTATATTATTTTTGAAGCACCTTATGGAGAGCGGATTCTGATAAATGACAATAAGCCGAGCGGTTTACAAATGGGAATTGCATGTAACAAAAAAAGAGACTCAAGTGCATTTCCTTCAGCAAAAATTAATCCGGATAAGTAAATATTATGGTAGAATTATTAATGAAAATCATCAGGAGAATATTTAAGATAATAACATATCCTGTAAGAATAAGAGATTTTAATAATTGGTATACTGTTTATACCCCCCCCACCTATATGTATGTGTAGATGGTATAGGAGATATAGTTTGGTTTATGGCTTTTTGGGAGCAGTATAAGAAAAAACATAATCTTGGAAATGATTATACGATTCTTGCACCAATACGACACAAAAATATGTTTTTGTTGTATGGTGAAAAAAACTTGATGAAAAACTCAGAAAAATATATTCCGCATATTATGTATTTATGGAAAAAAGATAAGCTTTATAAATATCCAAAGATTCATGTTATGGCTTACCCTAAAGGTCATAGCAAGAGAATAAACAATATTGAGGAGAATTTGCGTGCTGGCATTGGTATTATGATGGATGACTGCTATAGGTTTGGCTGCTTTGATTTAACCTATGATTCTGATGAACCTATAATAGTCCCTCCTATTTTAGATACACAGTATGAGTTGCATACTGAAAATAATATTCTGCTTATTCCATATACAAACTCCAGGATAAATATTTCACTTGCTATTTGGGAAGAAATTGCAAGTGAATTAAAAAAGGCAGGATATACGGTTTATACGAATATAGGAACTACAAAAGAAAAAGCCGTTAAAGGAACGATTCCGCTGCAAATATCAATAACGGAACTTCCTGCAATATTGCGAAAATATGATTTTATATCGCTCTGCGGACGTTGTGGTTTGGCAGACTGGCTTTTTGTGAATGAATGTAAACAAATTATACTACATAGTTGCAAAAAAAATCCAAAAAACAGAAATGAGTGGTTATGTACTTGTGTTGAAAAGAAAGACAGCTTTAAGGTTATGAAGCGGAAATGTCTTTTAAATGAGGAAAATGCCGAAGATGTTTGGTTATATACGGATGATTTGTCATCAGATTACATTGAAAGCATTATGCAGAAAATACAAAAAATAGAAACGTAAAAAATAAAGGTTAGTTAGATAGAAAATGAAATCTTTTTTAAAGCTTGTAAAAAAGATAATTAAACATTACAGGCGAGAATTTGCATTACAAAAATGGATTCAAGAAAACCGGAACATTGAAACATTTATTGTTGTCGGTGGCTTTGGCGATATTGTATGGTTTATGTCTTTTTGGATTCAATATAAGAAAAAAGAACATTTAGAAACATATAAAATATTGACAGAAACCAAATATGTAGACATGTTTCATTTATACGGGGAAAGTAATTTACAGATTGATGCAGTTGAAGTTATACCTGCTATCTTATCTAAGACAGCACATAAAAAAACGAATAAGTTTAAGAATATACATGTTATGTATTTTCCTCATTATTTTGGGAAAAGAGCAGTTAAAGTAATCGAACAGTATAGAGTTGCAGCAGGAATATCAATGGATGATTATTTTAGGTTTGGATGTTTTGACTTGTCATACGAAACTGACGAACCTATAACATTGCCGCAACTCGCTAAAACTAATTATACAATTCATACAAAAAAGAATATTTTGCTTATTCCATATACAAAATCAAGAATTAATATTCCATTGAATATCTGGGGGAGCATAGCGAATTTACTTAGAGACAATGGATATACAGTATATACAAATGTTGGGACAGAAAAAGAAAAGGCTATAGAGGGGAGTATTCCAATTATTGTAAAAGTTGCAGAATTACCTGCTATCCTAAAAAAATATGATTTTATTTCATTATGTGGGCGATGTGGCTTGGCTGACTGGTTGTTTGCAAATGATTGTAAGCAAATTATTCTACATAGTTGTCTTGTAAATCCAAAAACAAGAAATGAATGGCTATGTTCTGGTATTGAACGAAAGGATAGTTTTAAAATGATGAAACTAAAGCTCAGACTTAATGAAAAGTCAGTTGATGATCTTTATTTATATATAGACAATCTATCTTCTGATTATCTTCAGAAGATATTAAATAGTGTTGAAAAATTGGCTAATTAACTATAAGGAAATTTATATGGCAAATGAGAATTGCTCCATACTGATTAATTCTTGTGATTCCTATGAGGATATATGGACTCCTTTTTTTAGTTGTTTTGAAGAACATTGGAAAAATTGTCCTTATCCTATTTATTTGAATACAGAAACTAAGTCTTATGAATTTGGAGACTTAAAGATTCACTCTTTACATTCATTTAATAAGCATTGTGCATGGGGAGAAAGACTCAGAGATTGTCTTTCTCGAATAAATACGGAATATGTTCTTATGCTTTTTGATGATTTTTGCTTGGAAAATAAAGTAAATCAGAAAGAAATAGAACTTTGCTTAAATGCTTTACATGAAAATGAAGATATAGATGCTTTTTATATAATTCATGTTTTTCCTGAATTAACAGAAAATAATAATAAAAAATTTGTGGAGGTACCTAGAGGAAAAGCATATCGACTTAATAGTGCCCCAGGAGTTTGGCGCAAGTCTCGATTACTAGAGTATACTGGTAAAATTGATACACCTTGGGCATGGGAATATTATGGAACTTATAGAACTGAAAAACTCAAACAATCAAAAATATATGTACTAAACGCTCTAGCAGATTTGTATCCATATAATTACAGAATGGGCGGTGCAATACATAAGGGAAAATGGGTAAAATCTGTCATTGAACCAATTAATAAAAAATATAACTTAAACATCGATTTTTCTAAAAGAGGTTTTGATGATGAAATTGAACACAAAGTTTCCTTTTTGTATAGATTAAAATTTCGTTACATAGGTTTTAGAATGCTAGGATTAAAAGCCTTATATATATATATAGATAGAATAATAAAGAGAATGATAGGAAAATTCAAAAAAACTGTCTCAAGTATATAATAATAAGTAAGATAAGGATTAAAAATATTAATTATGGACGATTTAGTTTCTATTTGCATAATATCATATAATTCTGAAAAAACTGTAACGGAGACATTGGATAGTATATATAATCAATCCTATAAGAATTTGGAATTGATAGTTTCAGATGATGCCTCTAAAGATGATACAGTCTCCGTCGTTTCTAGTTGGTTAGAAAAAAATAAAAGTCGCTTTGTTAATTCTAAATTAATAACAGTGACTTCTAATACTGGTACTGCTATCAACTGTTCCCGTTGTATTTCTGCTGCAAATGGTGCATGGGTTAAACTGCTTGCTGCTGACGATATGTTGAAGGAGAATGCAATTGCAGAATTTATAAATGCTGCTCAAATAATGCCGAATGATAAATTCTTTTGTTGCGACCTTGAACCATTTTCAGATGATAAAGCTGTTTCTGAAGAAATCCTAAAAGGTTTAGATAATTTTTTTAATGTTGTAAAATGGTCTGTTGAGAAAAAGAGAGAAACTATTGATTATTTTTATGGAATAATGGGCCCTGCATGGTTCTTCTCAAAACAACTATTTGATACTGTTGGCGGCTTTGATGAACGTTTTCCAATGTTTGAAGAATGGCCTTTTGTATACAAGATTATAAAATCAGGCTATGACATAAAACCTGTTGATAAAAAATTAGTTTTATATAGGGTTTCAACAACCTCACTCACAGGTAACACTAAATCTCCTGCGGCAAAAAAACTTTTACAATGCAAGATTGATTTTTTCAATATTGTAAGGAAACCTGTACTCTTAAAAAAGCATATGTTTTTAAGAGTGTGGGAGGAAATTATTAGGTTTAAAGTTCAAAGTATACAGACTAATTCAAATAATAAGTTCGTATGTTTTTTTGCTAAATTTCTTTATTTATTTAGTCCTCGTCATTGTATCTCCTTTATTTTAAAAAAAATAAATTTTTAGCTTAAAAAAAAGGAAAAAATATGGAAAAAAGACTTTTGACAATCGCAATAACATCATATAACAGACCAAGAGAATTAGTACGCTGCTTAGAAAGCGTTGATTCTTCTAAAGTTAATTTGTTTGAGGTAATTATAAGCGAAGATAAATCTCCTAAAAGAAATGAAATTAGACAATGTATTTCAGATATTAAGAAAGAAGTTCCTTATCCGATTATTGATAATTATAATAGTGAAAATCTAGGTTATGACAGAAATCTTAAACAATTGATAAATTTGTCTAATAGTGAGTATATAATGTTTATTAGTGACGATGATTGTCTTGTTAAAGGGGCTCTTGATGTATTGCTTGATGACTTAAGTACTATAAAGACCGGTATTTATTATTCTCCATTTTATAATAGGGAATTTAATAATTTTGGAAGATATTACAAATCTAGTCATATAATTAACAATGGAAAAAGATATTTAGAAAAGCATATTTATGATTCAATTTTGTTTTCTGGCCTTTGCTTTAAAACAGAATTGATAAAAAATTTAGATGCAGAACCATTCTTAAATAAAAATTATTTTCAAGTATTTTTGTTCATGTATGCCTTAAATTTTTCAAATGGCTACTATTCAAATAACTTTTTAATTGATTGCATAGGTGACGGTGAAAATGGATACGGATCTTCTGCCTCTGCAGAAAAAAATGAATTGCTTGTTAATAGAAAATCATATCTATCAAATTTGCAATTCCATATAGGATTAATTTGGGTAATTAAATATTTTGATTCTTTATATCATACAAATTATTTTATTAATTTTGAAAAAGAATATAATTTACATACTTTTACTGGATTGTATACTGCTGCAAAGATTGGAAAAAAAGAATTAAACTCATATTGGGAAAAGTTAAATTCTTTGGATATAAAAATAAATAGTATTTCTAAGATATATTATTTTTTGTTTCTGAAATTACCGGTTAACAAGGTTGTATCATTTTTATTAGTAATAAAGAAAATCCTTTATAAAATGCGTCATCAACTCTAGTTTTATATATTTTTATATAAGATTTGAATTAAAATACTTATAGGGACTTTTCTTTATAAATGTATATTTTTACAATTAATCAATTTTTAAAGTTAAAAATATTTTTAATTTTTTTTATATAAAGTTTTGTTTGTTACGATTCTTTTTTAAAATTTAGAACTTATTGAGGTAACTGTTATTATGAAAGAAGATATAGATTGGTCAAAATGGAATTCAAAGGAAAATAATTTTTTAAAATACGCTCATATAAAGTCTAAACTGATTTATGGTTCTTTTTCAGAAGAAATTCCCGAGGTTTCGATAATGATTATTACATATAAAAGAGCTGGAGGATTAAAGCAAGCTCTTGAAAGTGCAATAAATCAAGATTATAAAGAAGATTATGAGATTGTAGTATGTGATGATTCTGGGTTTGATCAAGAAACAGATGATTTAATGAAAGAATATTGTTCTAAGCATTCAAATGTGATTTATTTTCGACATGAAAAAAATTTAGGACAGTATGCGAATTGGAACAGAGCATGTGAATTATGTCGTACAAAATGGTATTGCCTTTTGCACGATGATGATATCTTATATCCTGATTATTTGAAAAAGAATATGAACTCAGTTTTGGGGAAAAATGTAGGTCTTTCTGCTGTATATTTAACTGTAAATGATACTCGCAGTCAAAATAATAAGGTTTCGCCATTGAAGAGATTGATTAAATGCTTTGAAAATATTTTTATTTTTATAAATCATGGCAGAATACTTCCAATAAAAATAAAAGATAATTTAAAACATATGTTTGTAATGAATAGTACTTTTATCAATAGAGAAAAAGCAATTGCAATAGGAGGATTAGATGATCAATTTTGGCCTTCTTCTGATTTTGCTTTTGCTGCAAAAATGAATTACTATTATTCAACATATTTTTTGCCGGAAAAACTTGTAAAGAAAGGTTTAGGAGATTCTGAATCATTAAAAATAGAAGTATGTAACGATTCTATCAAATGTGCTTATTATCAAACTTATGCAATGTGCATGACCCTTAAATATAGTGAGAAAAAATCAAAGAAAATTGCTTCGATAGCAGCTGTTATTTCTGAACTAGGGGTAAGAGGTTATAATAATATAGATTATGGACCTGTTAAAAAAGAACTCGGTATGTCATCTGTTTATAATAATGAATTTATTATAAGACTTATTTATATTTATAGCAGGTTTTTCTGGAGTCTTCTAATTTTTAGAAGATAAAATCAAAATAAAAACTAATAATAATTGTCAATGTTTCTTATTATTTTGTATAATCGAAATATAAGAATAAAATCTAAAAAAATTAAGGTAGGGCTAATTTTATGTCATCATTTTCTGGTAAGACATTATTAATTACAGGTGGTACAGGTTCATTCGGTAACACTGTACTCAAACATTTTCTTCATAGCGATATTGGAGAAATCCGTATCTTCAGTCGTGATGAAAAGAAGCAGGATGATATGCGCCACGATTTACAGGCAAAACATCCAGACTTAGCCAAAAAAGTAAAATTTTACATTGGTGATGTTCGTAATCCTCAGAGCATAAAAGATGCAATGCCTGGTGTTGATTATATTTTCCATGCAGCAGCTCTTAAGCAAGTCCCAAGCTGTGAATTTTTCCCTATGGAAGCAGTTCGTACAAATGTAATTGGTACAGATAATATGCTTCATGCTGCAATTGAGGCTGGAGTAAAACGAATTGTATGTCTTTCTACAGACAAAGCTGCATATCCTATCAACGCTATGGGAATTAGTAAAGCAATGATGGAGCATGTAATATATGCAAATGCTCGTGTAGCCGCAGAACGTGGAGATACTGTTATTTGTTGTACACGTTATGGCAATGTTATGTGTAGCAGAGGTTCTGTAATTCCGCTATTCATTGATCAGATTAAAGCCGGAAATCCTATTACAATTACTGACCCAAATATGACCCGATTCTTAATGAATCTTGATGAGGCTGTTGCTCTTGTACAATTTGCATTTGAACATGCAAATCCAGGTGATTTATTCATTCAAAAATCTGATGCTTCTACAATAGGTGATTTGGCAAAGGCTGTTCAGAAACTCTTTGGAGATACTGGTACAAATATTATTGGTACACGTCATGGTGAAAAGCTTTATGAAACTTTGATGACTCGAGAAGAAAGACTTCGTAGTGAAGATATGGGAAACTACTTCCGTGTTGCAGCAGACAACCGTGATTTAAACTATGATAAGTTTGTTGTAAAAGGTGATGTTCATACAATGGCTGATGAGGCCTATACAAGTCATAATACAAAACGTCTTGATGTTGAAGGAACTGTTAATAAGATTCTTACTACTGATTATGTAAAAGAAGCTTTGGAAGCTTGGAAGAATGGTAAATAAATGAATATATTAGTAACTGGTGCAAAAGGTTTTGTTGGACGAAACCTTTGTGAGAATCTGAAAAACATTCGTGACGGTAAAGACAGAACTCGTTCTTTTTCTGTTGAGAATGTTTTTGAGTATGATATAGATTCAACTACAGAAGAGCTTGAAGACTGGTGTAGCAAATCAGACTTTGTATTTAATCTTGCTGGAGTAAATCGTCCAAAAGAAGCTTCTGAATTTATGTCAGGAAATTTTGTTTTTGCTTCTACGCTCTTAGATACTTTGAAAAAACATAATAACAAATGTCCGGTTATGTTATCTTCATCAATTCAGGCAACTTTGATTGGTCGTTATGGTGAGTCTGATTATGGAAAATCAAAACTTGCTGGCGAGAATTTGTTTTTTGATTATGCAAAAGAAACAGACGCAAAGGTTCTTGTATATCGTTTTCCAAATCTTTTTGGCAAATGGTGCCGTCCTAACTATAACAGTGCTGTAGCAACATTTTGTAACAATATTGCAAATGATTTACCTATTCAGGTAAATGATCCTAATACAGAACTTGAATTGCTTTATATTGATGATCTTGTAGAAGAAATGATTTCTGCTCTTACTGGTAATGAGCATCATTGTGAATATGATGGATTGTCACCAGTTGAAAAAAAAGATGGCAAGTATTGTTATATTTCTGTAACACATAAAGTAACTCTTGGACAGATTGTTGATATTCTTAATTCATTTAAGGCTCAGCCACAAACATTGGTAATGCCTGAGATAGCAAATAATTCTTTTGCAAAAAAGCTTTACTCGACATATCTTTCTTATTTGCCAAAAGAAAAGGTTTGTTTTCCGTTAAAAATGAATTGTGATGACAGAGGTAGTTTTACTGAACTTTTGAAAACGGCTAGTTGTGGGCAGTTTAGCGTAAATATTTCAAAACCTGGAATTACAAAGGGACAGCACTGGCATAATACTAAGTGGGAATTCTTTATTGTTGTTAGTGGTCATGCGCTTATTCAGGAACGCAAAATTGGAACTGATGAAGTGATTGAATTTGAGGTAAGTGGGGATAGTATACAGGCTGTTCATATGCTTCCTGGCTTTACTCACAACATCATCAATCTTTCTGAAACCGAAAATCTTGTAACTGTAATGTGGGCAAATGAACAGTTTGACCCAAATCATCCGGATACTTTTGGAGAAAAGGTAAAATAAATGGCAAATGTAACTTTTAAAAACAATGGTAAATTAAAGCTCTTAATTATTGTAGGAACAAGACCAGAAATAATTCGTTTATCCGAAGTAATTAAGGCTTGTCGTAAATACTTTGATACTTTACTTGCACATACAGGTCAGAATTATGATTACAACCTTAATGGTATTTTCTTTAAGGACCTGGAACTTGATGATGCAGAAATCTACTTGGATGCAGTCGGCGATGATCTTGGTGAAACAATGGGAAACATCATTGCAAAATCTTACCAGCTTATGGTAGCGATTAAACCGGATGCAGTTCTTGTTCTTGGGGATACAAACAGCTGCCTTTCTGTAATTGGTGCTAAGCGCTTGCATATTCCGATTTTTCATATGGAAGCAGGAAACCGTTGTAAAGATGAATGCCTGCCTGAAGAAACAAACCGCCGTATTGTAGATATTATAAGCGATGTAAATATGGCTTATTCTGAGCATGCACGTCGCTATCTTGCAGATTGTGGACTTCCAAAGGAACGTACTTATGTTACAGGAAGTCCTATGGCAGAAGTTCTTCATAAGAATCTTGCAAAAATCGAAGCAAGTGATGTTCATAAAAAGCTTGGTCTTGAAAAAGGTAAATACATTTTGCTTTCTGCACATCGCGAAGAAAATATTGATACAGAAAAGAACTATACTTCACTTTTTAATGCAATAAATAAAATGGCAGAAAAGTATGATATGCCAGTTTTATATAGTTGTCATCCACGAAGTCGCAAACGTCTTGAAGCTTCGGGTTTTAAACTTGATAAACGTGTAATTCAGCATGAGCCACTTGGTTTCCATGATTACAACTGCTTGCAGATGAATGCTTTTGCTGTCGTTTCGGA
This sequence comes from Treponema sp., assembly GCA_017551545.1. Lineage (GTDB taxonomy): Bacteria > Spirochaetota > Spirochaetia > Treponematales > Treponemataceae > Treponema_D. The sequence continues at coordinate 71,728 of JAFZLJ010000143.1, forward strand.
TAGTGGTACATTACCAGAAGAAAGCAGCTTCTTTACAAGCGTTGGTCATCCATTCCCTGCAGTTTGTATACGTACTTCTACTGAGCGCCCTGAGGCATTGGATAAGGCATGTTTTGTTTTAGCTGGTATTGATGAAGTTTCTTTGTTACAGTCAGTAGATACAGCAGTAGAACTTGTGAAGAATGGCGAATATGGTATTCCTGTTCCTGATTATACAGATGAAAATGTTAGTGCAAAAGTTGTAAAAATTATTCAGGGATATGTAGGTATTGTAAACCGAATGGTTTGGAGAAAATACTAAACCATGAGTTGTATGCAGATTAATAAAACTCCTTCGATTAATAATTATCAAACTCATTAAAAATACAACTTCCTAAGTTTTCAAAATATAAAAATTCTAAATAGAAACAAATATTTCATTTATGAAAAATAGATTGCATTTACACACACAATACAAGAAAACTTAGAAAAGTATTGTACAGCATAATTCTTATTGGATAAACTATAGACGAATTATTAAAAAAAATGATATATTTTTTATACGATTTGTAAATAATGTGCTATAATAATAGTTAAACTAAATGTATTATTGCCTAATATGCTTCTTGTTATCTATTGTAAACTATGAGAATCTACGCAAAAGCGTAGTAGGAGAAATGCCTTTTCTAGGAGGCGAGTAATTATGTCTGATTTTCTTTTTGCAAAACCAACTACTATTGATGGTGTAATGAGCATCGTTGATTTATTTGGAATCGTTACAGAATATAATGATTCTAGTTCTGAAAAAGCTGCTGATGCAAGAGCTATACGAGCAGATATCACCGCTATTAGAAAGGATTTTGTAGATGCCTACACAGAAGAAATCGAGAATTATGCCTAGATCTTCATCTATTGTAAAAACAGAAGAGACGAAGAAGTCTGTTATGTCTGCAAAGTTTTTAGCAGCTCATTACTCGAGTCCTCTTCCTCCTGCTGCAGAATTAGAGCGATATGAAAAAATCTATCCAGGATTTGCAGAAAGATTAATGGTTCGTTATGAAAAACAATCTGATCACAGAATGGAGCTTGAAACTAAGGTTATTGAGTCAGGAATTAAAAACTCTGCTAGAGGTCAAGTTTTTGCTTTTTTATTATCAGCAATGACAATTGGTGTTGGTGCCTTCTTAATTTATCGTAACAAAGATATTCTTGGAATTGCAGCAGTTTTAAGTGCCCTTGCTACTTTGCTTGGTGTGTTCATCTATGGAAACAAAAGTAAAAAAGATGAGCGAATACAAAAATCAAAAGCTAATCCTGAAATCTAAGTGTACTAGAACTTATTAAATACTTCTAGTTTATAACGATTAATATTTTAATATGTATTTTCGTATCTGTTTATTTCAAAAAGAAGTCGTTTGTTAGTTCTTTTTTAATAAGAATTTTTTACTTGAGTAAAAAAATGAAAATATGCATATTTACAAATCACTTTTACCCTGAAGATTTTAAGGTAAATGATATAGCCTTCGAACTTTCTAAACGAGGATATGATGTTACAGTTTTGACTGCAATTCCTGATTATCCCAAAGGAAAGTTTTACGAAGGCTATTCTCTTTTTAAACGCCGAAAAGAAAATGTAAATGGTGTGAATGTAATTCGCCTGCCAATAATTCCACGAGGGAAGGGTGGTGCGATAAGGCTTGTGCTGAATTATGTTTCGTATTTTTTCTGTTTGAGTATTTTTACATTCTTTCATTCGTTCAGAAATAAGTATGATAAAATCTTTGTTCATTTAACTTCCCCGTTTTTTATTGGTGTTTGTGCCAGAAAAATGTCCAGAAGACAAAAGATACCATTGTTGTTCTGGGTTTTGGATTTGTGGCCTGAATCACTTATTTCTGCCGGTGGAATCTCGAATCCACTGATTATAAAACCTCAGATAAAGATGGTTCAAAAAGTATATAATCAGTGTGACAAAATTTTAATCAGTTCAAAGGGCTTTGAAAAATCAATTTGCGAGAATGGAGATTATAAAGGTAAACTAGTTTACTTCCCAAACTGGGCAGAAGAAATAAAAGGTAATGTGCCGGTGGATTTTGATATTAAAACCATTAAACCTTTTGACGAAGATGGTAATTTTATAATCCTTTTTGCCGGTAACATTGGTGAAGCCCAAAATCTTGATGCCGTTATAGAAGCTGCAAATATTTTGAAAGAAGAAAAGAAAATCAAGTTTGTTTTTGTCGGCGATGGAAGACGAAGAGAACATCTACAGAATCTTGCAAAAGCATATGAACTTGAAAAAACTGTATTCTTCCCTGGAAGATTCCCAATTGAGACAATGCCGGTGTTTATGAATGCAGCGTCTGTGCTGCTCTTTTCACTGAAAGACGAACTATGTTTTAATTTGACCGTGCCGGCTAAGGTCCAGTTTTACATGTCGCAAGGAAAACCAATTCTAGCAATGATAAACGGGGAAGGGGCGGAATTGGTAAAAGAAGCTGAGTGTGGAATGGCTGTAGCGGCAGGAGATTTTGAAGGACTTGCAGAATCAATTATGAATCTTTCAAAAATGGACAATAAAAAACTGAACATTTTTGGTGAAAATGGAAAAACCTTCTACAACCAGAATTTTACAAAAAACCAGCGAATAGAACAATTGGTTAGTTTACTTAATTAACCAATTGTTCTAATAGTATAATTTCAAAAGAAAAATCGTATTTAGTTACGTAATAGCGTAAACAGGCAGTCGAACTATTTATCCAAATTGCATAGTTCTTTTTGGATGAATTGTGTTCGGCTGCCTTTTTTTTAAAATTTTTTTCTTTGTTTATGACTTATAGACTTAGTCGGGGGTAAAATTATGGTAAATGGAATTTAATCTGAATATTATTTCTATTTATTATAAAAAAAATGACTATATAAATAGGAGGTGATATTAGAAATAAGAAAGGAACCAACATAAATGATGGTTCCTATAATAAATGTTCGGGTCAGGCGAAAAAAGCCACTTAGCGCCAATCAGAAAAAGCCAATTTTTGACAAACGAAAAGAACCAAAACTACCCGAATCAGACCTCCTTTTTAGAGTAATTCAGGCTGTTCCATCACAGGAGCAGCTTTTAT
>JAFZLJ010000144.1 GCA_017551545.1 Treponema sp.
GATATTTTTTTAATGCCTTTGAGGCATTGTTTTTATAAAATGCGTGAGGGATTGTAGCGCCGAAAGTCCCGACCGGAGCGAGGGATGAGCCGGACAGGCGAAGCGCGGAAAGCCCGACCCCGAAGGGGGAGCGCCCTGTTATTTATTAAGTAACACAGTGTCGCTAAATAAAACTATAACAAACAAAATATCACTTGTCAAGAAAAAGTTTTTGATTTATTATATAAGCATGGCAGACTACAAAAGAGCCCGTTCAGACGAACAGAAAGAAGAAAGAATGTCTCAAATCAAAAAGGCGGCCGATGAGCTTTTTAAATCAATGCCTTATACCGAAATCACACTTTCTACAATTGCTGAAAAACTGGACTGGTCGCGCGCAAATCTTTATAAATACGTAACAACAAAAGAAGAAATCTACCTCGAAATAACTCAGGACAGAATGACGGAATATCTGAACTCACTTTTGACGGTGTTCCCGGAAGGTTGCAAGTTTACGCCGGAAACAGTTGCCGAAATCTGGACAGCACAGGTTGTAAGCCATGAGGATTATTTCAGATATGTTGCATTCCTTCTTACGATTATTGAGCGCAACGTTACTGTTGAACGCCTGACTGTTTTCAAAAAGACTTATTATGATCATGCCTTTGTTTTACAGAAGAGGCTTTCCTACGCTCTCGGAATTACAGAGGAGCAGGCAGACAATCTTTTTCTTGCAATAATGAATTATGGAGCAAGCTATTTTACCAACTGCCTTGCAAACCCACTGATTATTCAGGCCCTTAAAACTCTTAAGATAAAATCAAAAGAAATGAATCTTTCCCGCGATGTAAAAGATTTTATTCTGATGAACATTGAGTGGATGAAGAAAAACTGAAAAATATGAACAAAACTAGCGCAAGCATTCTTTTGATATTGGTTTTCATAGCCCGCGGAACCTCATTTTTATTTTCAAAAACATTAATGCAGACGCTATCCCCAATGAGTGTTCTGGTTGTAAGGTTTATTCTGGCTTTTATTGTGCTCGCAATAGTCTTTCATAAAAAGCTTTTTTCCTGTGACAAGCTCTGTCTGAAAAATGGATTTATTCTTGGAACCTTGTACACTATCTGTATGACGTTTGAAATGTACGGCCTTCGTCTGGTGGACACTGGGGTAAGTTCCTTAATCGAAAACATGGCTATTGTTCTTGTTCCTCTGTACGCTGCGCTTTATACAAAGTCGTTTCCGAAAGCTAAGACGATGTTTTGTGCTGTTGTGGCTGTTACCGGTGTCGGCTTCTTGTCGATTGATCAGGGGAAAACTTCTGGTGGTGGTTTAGGTATTATTCTGATTGTTCTTGCAGCAATGACTTATGCTTTATGTATTTTGTTCACAGAAAAAATCAGTCACGATTCTGATCCGATTACTATAGGCATTATTCAGCTGGGAACAATGGGCGTTCTAAGTTTAGGTGCTTCTTTTTTTACAGGCGGATTCGCTTTGCCACAGAATGGTTCTCAATGGGGAATGATGCTTATTCTTGTACTTGTTTGCAGTTGTTTTGGCTTTGCTTTCCAACCGCTTGGCCAAAAATATCTTAAAGCAGAAAACGCCGCAGTTCTTACAGTTGTAAATCCACTTACTGCAAGTGTGCTTGGAATAATTGTTGCCGGTGAAACTTTGACATTGATTAAGCTTGTGGGATATATTCTTATTCTTGCTGCACTCGTGATTTATAATTTAAAAAAATCTAAACAGTAAGGATTATTTACAAACAAGTTCATAACTCTTCTGAGTCAGCCCGCACAGTTTTTCAAAATCAGTTGCGGCGGTGAGAAGAACTGTAATCCAGTGCTTTTTGTTCATGTGCCAGGCAGGGAAAATTGATTTGCGATCAATGAGGGTAGGGATTGCGTCCTGGCTGGCTTTCATATTTACTACCCAGACGGCTTCGTCGCCTGTTAGTCCAAGTTGTCGAAATTTTATTTTCATCACAAGTGCAAACCATTTTTTATTCGGACAGCGGAATACACAGTAATCAGGAGTGTCCGGCCATGGAAAATCTGGCTCGGCTCCAAACTGAGTTTTTATCCAGGCGATATAATCATCTTTCAAATCCTTTGATTCAAAACAATTTTCGCGGATTTCATCAATAAGCTGCTGAACTTCTTCGCGCAAAGATGCGATAAAAGCACCATGGACATTCTGCATGTCAAAGAGAGCATATTTTTCGCCGGTTGCAGAATCATAGAGATGGACGGTGAGTATCTGTTCGGAAAGTGAAAGAGAGATGTTTGCGTTGAAGGTTCCGCTGGAAACGTTCTGTTCCATTGTGTAAGAGTTGCCATCTGTTGTAGCAAATCCTGCCGCTTCCAGAGAATCCTTTTTAATTTTTGCCGAACGGAAAATATAACTGTAGTCCATTATAATTCGTGATAATAAGGGCAGATGTTTTCAAAATGCCCGTCTTTCATGCGGAAGCCTTTTGGAATTGTTCCGAGCTGAATAAAGCCGAGCCTTTCATAAAGATGGCGTGCATGAATGTTGCTTTCTACAACGGCGTTAAACTGTAAAACACCGAAGCCGCACTTCTTAGCCTGAACCAGGCAGTCTTTTACAAGCAGATCTCCGATATGTTTTCCGCGCGATTCAGATGAAACGGCATAGCTTGCATTGCAGATGTGTCCGCAGCGGCCAACATTGTTCGGATGAAGGATATATAGTCCGTAAATCTTGCCGTCTTCTTCTGCAACGGCACTGTATGTCTGAGATGCAAAAAAATCTGACCCACTTTCGGCTGTGAGCGGTTCTTCCTGTGGAAAAGCAATTCCATCTTCCACAACTTCATTCCAGATAGAAATCATTGCGGGTAAATCATTTTCTGTGTATTTTCTGATAGTCACTTTTTTGTTCCTTTATTCAAAATTTATATCATTATAAATCGCTTTTGCTATCTGACAGCCACTCTTGGTTTTAAAAATACGTGATACAGTATTTTGTATGTTTTGAATTGAATATTCGCTTTCTTCAGCATTAACAAGATAATCTGCTTCCAAAAGAATCTGATAATCTTCCCCCTGAACATCTTTAAAAGTATGATGATGCGCTACGAGAAATGCAATCCGATCTATTTGTGCAGTCGTAAATCCTGTGTCTTTTAGAAATTCTCGGGCAAGAGGCTCTCCTTCTTTTTCCTGCATTTTTCCGTTTGTGTTACCGTATTTCTGGCGGCAGAGAGGACAGGCAATATCATGCACAAGGGCAGCGGCTTCAAGAATGAACTGTGTCTCTGGCTCAAGACCTTCAAGTTCACCGATTGTTTTTGCAAACGACCAGACTTTCAAAAAGTGAGTAATATCATGCAGATTGCCTTCTGAATAAGCAATCATTTTTTGTGCAAGTTGTGCGATTGTCATAATGCTGTTCCTTTTGTCGGGATGATAAAATTTGATATATCATGTTTTTCTAGTCTGAGCAATGCTATTTTGTTTTTGATTCCGCCGCCGTAGCCTGTAATGCTTTTATTTGAACCGATTACCCGATGACATGGCACGATTATGCAAAGCGGATTCCAACCGACTGCACCACCGACCGCACGAGAAGACATTTTTTTAATACCGTGCACTTTTGCAATCCGCGAGGCAATATCGCCGTAAGTCATAGTTTCCCCGAATGGAATTGAAAGCATTATGTCCGAAACTTCTTTTCTGAACGGAGTGAAATTTTCTATTCTGTAAGGCGGCGTAAAACCAGGTTGCCTGCCTGAAAAATAAATGTCGAGCCATCGACAGGTTTCGCGGAAAACGGATAAGTCTTTTTCCTCGCAGTCTATTTTGTGCTTGGACTGGTCGCGTGAGTTTATGAACCACAATCCTGTCAAAAAGTCGCCGTCAGAGTTCATCATCATGTCATCAAAGCCGTCGGGCGTGCGGTAGATGTGTTTGTAGGTCATTTAGATTTCTCCTCTGGTGTATCGC
>JAFZLJ010000145.1 GCA_017551545.1 Treponema sp.
AGTAGTTCAGGACGACACTCGTATCATGGCTGCTCTTCCTACAATCAAATACATTCTTGAACAGAGCCCACGCTCACTCGTTCTTATGAGCCACCTTGGTGACCCTAAAAAGGACGTAAAAAAGGCTCAGGAAAAGGCTGAAAAAGCTGGTAAAACTTGGACTGATGCAGATGCAGAAAAGTTCATCAACGGTAAGAACCGCATGAAGCCGGTTGTAGAATACTTTGCTTCAAAGCTCGGAAAGCCTGTTACCTTCCTTCCAGATGCACTTGGACAGAAGGCTGCAATCGACGCTCTTCCAGAAGGAGCTGTTGCAATGCTCGAAAACGTTCGCTTCCACAAGGAAGAAACATCTAAGGATGCTGCAGAACGCGATGTAATGGCTAAGGAATTGGCTACATACGGAGACATCTTCGTAAACGATGCATTCGGAACTGCTCACCGCGATCAGGCTTCTACAGCTTCTATCGCAAAGTTCATGCCAGTTGAATCTGTTGGCGGCTTCCTCATGGAAAAAGAAGTTAAATACATTCAGCCAATGGTAACAAACCCGGAAAAACCAATGACAGCAATCATCGGTGGTGCTAAGGTTTCTTCTAAGATCGCAGTTCTTGAAAGCCTTATGAAGAATGCTTCTACACTCATCGTTGGTGGTGGTATGGCTTATACCTTCCTCAAGGCACAGGGACACGCTATTGGTAAGTCACTTGTTGAAGATGACTTCCTTGATACAGCAAAAGATCTTCTTGCAAAGGCTGAAAAGTCTGGAGTTAAGATTCTTCTCCCAGTTGACCATGTTGGTGGTGCAGAATTTGCAGATAAGGATCCGGTTGCAGTTGATGCAGTTGATCTTCCAGATAACCTTATGGGTATGGATGTTGGTCCTAAGACTGTTGCTCTTTACAAAGATGCTATTCTTGCTTCAAAGTCTATCGTATGGAACGGACCGGTTGGAGTATTCGAGTTTGAAAACTTTGCTAAGGGAACTGAAGCTGTAGCTCGCCTCGTTGCAGAAGCAACAGCTAAGGGTGCTATGACTGTAGTTGGTGGTGGTGACTCTGTTGCTGCTGTAAACAAGTTCAACCTTGCAGACAAGATGAGCCACGTATCTACTGGTGGTGGTGCATCTCTTGAATTCCTCGAAGGAAAAACACTTCCTGGTATTGCTATTCTGGCACAGAAGTAATTTGGTGAAAATCATTTTACCAAAAAAATATTTAAGGTCGTGCCCGGAGTGAAAAATGACCACGGACAGGTTTCTCAGCTGGACGGGGGCATTTTTCACGGGAGGGTACGACCTTCTTATTGATTTTATATTTTTATGATCTACAACAACATTCTTGAAGCAATCGGACACACGCCTCTTATTCAGTTACAGAAAATGGTTACGCCGGATATGGCACGTATACTTGTGAAGTTTGAAGGCCTTAATGTCGGCGGTTCTATTAAAACTCGTACAGCTTATAATATGATTCTTGATGCTGAGCGCAAAGGACTCATTGATAGTAATACAATCATTGTTGAGCCTACAAGCGGCAACCAGGGAATAGGGCTTGCTCTTGTTGGAGCAGTACGCGGTTATAAAACTGTAATCATCATGCCTGACAGTGTAAGTGAAGAGCGACGTAAAATCGTTAAACACTATGGTGCTGAAGTTAAACTTGTTCACGACAACGGCGATATCGGTAAGTGTATTCAGGAATGTATAGACACTGCCTTTTACATGCAGCACATGGATCCTCATGTATTTATTCCTCAGCAGTTTGAAAACCCTGCTAACCCTCAGATTCAGCGCGAGCAGACTGCAATGGAAATTCTTGAAGCTGTAGACGGCCCGATTCACGGCTTTTGTTCGGGTATTGGAACCGGCGGAACTCTTACAGGCATAGGCGAAGTGCTCAAAGAAAAAAATCCGGACATTACAATCTGGGCTGTTGAGCCTGAACATGCTGCAATCCTTAGCGGGGGTAGTGTAGGAACTCACCTTCAGATGGGAATAGGCGACGGTCTCATTCCTTCCATTTTGAACAAAGACATCTACGACGATATTTTCCTTGTTTCTGATTCAAAGGCAATCAAGACAAGCCGCGACCTTGCAAGAAAAGAAGGCATTATGTGCGGTATTTCAAGCGGTACAAATGTTGCAGCCGCTCTTGAGCTTGCACGCGTTCTTGGAAAAGGAAAAACTGTAGTTACTGTTTTGCCTGATACAGCAGAGCGCTACTTCAGCACACCGCTTTTTGATGAAGAAGTAGAATTCTAAAGGTTCTTAAGCATCTTTTTATTTTCGTACATTTCTACGTCGGCACGCTTCATGACATTTGCAAAGCAGTGGTCGTGAGCGCTGTCAAAAATGGCAAAGCCTGCAGCAAAAGATCTTTTTTGTGAAAGTGGAACAGCCTTTGTCATTTCTTCAACACATGTATTAAGAATGCTTCGTTTTATAAGTTCAAGATTATCGTAATCATCACTTTGAAGAACTGCAACAAATTCATCACCGCCGATTCTATAAACAGGACTGTGCTTAAAAATATCACAGATAAGCTTACAGCAGTTGATAATATATGTGTCGCCGGCATCGTGGCCAAAGGTGTCGTTTATTATTTTTAAGTTGTTCAAGTCGCATTCACAGATAGCAAACTTTACTGTAGAAGAATCATCGCGGATTTTCTTATCAAATTCTCTTACCATGCTGTCGTAAGAATTGCGGCTCATAACTTTTGTAAGGGCGTCGTGGCTTGAAATATCTTTTTCTATATTAATTGTTTCCATCATAATATGGCGGAACATGTTCTGGATAAAGATATAAAGCAGCGCGGCACAAATACAAATTGAAAAATATCCTGAGTTTATATTGCCGTCAAGAATATTTGCAACTTGTCCTACAATAAGAATAAGTGCAATTAAAATTACATTTAAAAGATTGCGGAGTTTTGCCCTTATTCCAATAAGAACAAAAACAAAAAGTATGTAAATCATGCCAACGGCGCAGAAGAATACATAAAGCCAGTAATCTTCACCACGCTGGAAGTTTCCGAATTCTTCTATATAAAAAATCTTTCCGCTTATTGTCGAGCTTATAACAAGAACTGCGTTTACAAGCATGACAATTGACATAGGTTTAAGTGTTTTTTTAAGGCCACAGCTTCTTGCAAGACAAATTGGAAGATATGGAGAAACAGAAAATTCAATACATGTAATCAGTTTATGAAAGGCAGGAGGATATCCGCCGTATTTATCCATTAAAACGCCTATATATTCACAGGCAGCTCCAACTGCTACAAGAATAAAGGTTAGCCTGAACCATTTTATATCGCTTTTATTTAAGATTGTATTTTTGCCAACATCAATAGCGAGCGAAATCATGGTGAGGATGCAGATAATTATAATGACTGTGTAATACGGATCAATTACTGTTGTCATATTCTAAAACTATATTATACACCTAATTATAGCTGTCGTAAAGTTGTTCGAGCTTAGGACGGCAGGCAATAAACTGTTTTCCAAGTTCTGGATCAAAGTGAGTTCCTAAGGATTCTTCTATTATCTGGAAGGCCTTGTCATACGAAAACCTGTCTTTGTAGCAGCGTTTACTTACAAGTGCGTCAAATACATCGGCAAGTGCCATTATGCGTGCTTCAAGAGGGATTTTCTGACCTTGCAGGTGGTCCGGATAGCCAGAACCGTCCCATTTTTCGTGGTGATAGTGTGCTACGTTTATGGCGATTTTTTTGAACTCCAGGTCGTCAACTTCGGAAAGGACATTTTCTACAATGCGGGCTCCTTCTGCAGAGTGCGACTTCATTTTTTCATATTCTTCGTCTGTAAACTTGCCAGGCTTCTGGAGGATTGCATCTGGTACGGCAATTTTTCCAAGGTCATGCATAGGCGCCGCTTTTACAACGTTTTCAAGGAAGGCCTGGGGCAGATCCACCGTGCTCGCAAAAACCCTCACGCAGTCACTCGTTCTTCTGATGTGCCCGCCTGTAGAATTGTCGCGGCTTTCAACCATAGTTGCCATGCCGGTTAAAACTGAATTCTGTACCGCAATAAGGCGCTTTGTCTTTTCGTCGAGGGAGACTGTCATGTCGTTAAAGGTATCTGCAAGCTCGCCAAAGGAATCATTGCTTATAATATCAACCTTGTGATTAAAGTCGCCTTCCTTTATTTTTTCAGTTCCTTTTTTAAGCTTTAATAAAGGTTCTGCAAAAAAGTGCGTAAAGATTACAAGAATGAGAATGCTGAATGCCAGTAAAAACGCAAGGATTATAAGAACTTTTTTATCAAGCGGAATGCCGTAATTGTCTGTAACGGTAGTGTAAACTGTAAGCATGAATAATACAGGAAATAATCCTATAGAAGTATAAAAAACAAAGAATAGCATCCCGATATCAGGTTTATTAGGATTAAATCTTGAAAGCTTTCCTTCCGGATAAAACTTTGGCAGGAAAATTTTGCGGTGCAGTGTTTCCATAATAGAAAAAGAAAGTGTAAAACTGAACAGTGCTTCCAGAACTATATACATTGCCGAGGTAGAAAAAATGTGCCAGAACTGAATTTCGTAATTCTGCTTTGCAATTAAAAGGGCGCCGACTTCAAAAAGCAGATAGAAAATCCAGCCGGTTGTTCCGTATATAGAAAAAGCAAGCGGCAGGTTTATAAAGCCTTTGTCAAAGGATTTCCCTGATTTGCTGGTTCTGTTATAACTAAAAACCCTGGTGGAATAGCAGACACAAAGGAAAGTTGGAATTAAAAAACTAAGAATTGTAACTAAGGAAATTATTGTCTGATGATCATTTATAAAAGTCATCCAGCCCTGCATAAAGGCTTTTTGAAGGGCAGGTGTACCGTTAGTTGCAGGAATGAGCGTACTGAAAAAATTTGCCATTGCGTCAATCAAACCGTAAAAAAGAAAAATCCAGTAGGTTTTGCGTGTGTCTTTTACCATAATATAATTATAACATACGAATATGTATTTTTGTTGAAAAATCACAGTTTTACTAATAAAATTAATTCAGGAGTTGAATATGAAAAAAAGTTTTTTATTTGTGGTTGTGGTGCTTTTTGCTGCGCCTTTTTTTGCCCAGAAATATACTATTACACCCTTGCCTTATAATGACGATGCAAAGTTTTCGCAGGTTCAGAATCTTACAGATCAGTTTGATTACGCTCTTCTTAAAACCGATAAGCAGACAGACAGAACAGGCAAAGTTTTTCATTATAAAAAATCAAATCAGGATGGAAGCAATGCTGATGATGTGTGGATTTATTATTCAAATCCTTACCGAAGTGAAAGCTTTTATACCTTTCAACAGGATAAAAATACATTTTCTATAGTGTACGCAGATTATGATAAAAACTATCAGTCCTCAAAAATGATTTCTTATGCAGTAGATAAAAAGTTGAAGTTTACAGAAAACGCTGTTTCAGAACTTAATGGTAATACAATTACTCTTAAAGCCGGTGGTAAAAAAAAGGATGATGTAATAAACGGAATAATTCCATCCTATAATTTGAATTTTGATTTTACTGATTTAAATTCCATGATTCCTTTCTTAAAGAACAAAGAGGCAGATTTTACCTTTGGTTTTAATAATCTTTATGTCCCAAGCAAGGCTGTAATTGCAAAAGCAGCTGTCGGACTTACAAGCAGAATAGAAATGTATGTAGGAAAAACTGTCTGCCGCTATACAGGAAAATCAACTTATAAAGGCACTGAATGTTTTGTGTATAACATAGTAGCAGAAGGTTATGAAAATCTGAGTGGAAAAATTTATGTAGACACCAGCGATTATTCTATAGTCGAAATCAACACTCAGCATTGTGGAAACCCTATGTACGACAGCTTTAAGTTTACACTGGTTGAAAAAACTACAATGACAGCGGAAGAATGGAAAGCCTTTTATGAAGGAAAAATCAAGGAAGGGGTAAAAAAATAAGCGAGAATTAAATATGAAGAAGTTTTTATTAATTGTATTAATTTTATTTTTTTTGAACCCTGTTTTTGCACAGGAAAGTAGTGAACAAAATGATTCAGAACCACACTGGACTTTTACTTCGGCTGTAAGTATTCAGTTGTCACCTATTTTTGAAGCTAAACAGAATGCAGAGGGAAATAAAAATCAGTTTGCGCCTATTACAGGAATTAATGTGCCTGTTCCTTATGCACAGTTTAATGCACAATATATAGTTCCGCTTGATTTTGGCGACAACCTTGTTTTTCAGGGAGCAAATTTATTATTTGTTGCAGGACCTACAATCACACCTGTATCTTTAGATACTCAGCTTGGGGTAATTTTCACGCCAACTCCTATACTTAATTTTGGTCTTGCTGTAACAGTTGGAACCGGCTGGACAATAGGGGAGTCACATGGAATTGGAATCTATAAGCCTTTGACAAATGAATATGTTCAGAACACTCCGTTTGCAACCTGGAAATATGATTTTATTTTTCAGACACAATTTCAATTTGATTTTGGATTCTTAATTCCAAGCAAATGGACACATATTATTCTTTCTGCAACAGAACAGATTTATTATGAAGCACACTCAGGTGCCGGAAAAGCAGAACCATGGGAATGGATGGGTTCACCTGATTATGTAAACGGCGTTCTCCAGGCAGGAAATGTCCTTTTGGGCTACACAATTCCAGATACATCATTAAGACTGATTGGAATTGGTTTAACCTGGCAGAGTCATTTATCTGGCAGCGATTATGGTATATATGAAGCAAATTATAACGGAAGCTTTACAACACTTGCACTTGCTTTGCAGTCTGTAATTTCTCTGTCAGAAAAAGATCTGCTTTCTTTTGGTTTATCATTATCAAGTCGCCGGGCATTTCTTGAAGCACCTGGAACTTCTCCTGCCTGTATAACTAAAACAGCTTCTGGCCGCGAATGGTGTTTCAGCGGACTTTCGGTTCAGTGGATTCATACATTCTAAAGCAATAGATTTTTCTATGTTGCAACATACTCATAAATTCAATAAAATACTCATAAATTGATTTTTAAGGAGTCTATATGGCACGTACACATTATATTGCCGGAAACTGGAAGATGAACACAAGCAAGGCAGAAGCTGTTGCTTTGGCTAAGGACCTTGTTGAACAGTTGAAGGGTAAAACTAACAAATATATGATTGGAGTTCCTTTTGTATACCTTGATGCAGTTGCTCAGGTTGTAAAGGGTTCAAACATTCTTCTTGCAGCTCAGGATTGTGCTGCTACAGATAACGGTGCACACACTGGTGAAGTTTCTTGCGCTATGCTCAAGGATATCGGTTGTCAGAGTGTAATTCTTGGTCACTCAGAACGCCGCCACGAAATTGGTGAATCTGATGAACTTATCAACAAGAAGGTTCGCAAGGCTTTGAACAGTGGTCTTGAAGTTGATCTTTGTATTGGTGAACTTTTGAGCGAAAGAGAAGCAGGTGAAGATGAACAGGTTTGTGCTTTCCAGCTTTCTGCAGGTCTTGCTGGTGTTACAGAAGAACAGATGAAGAACGTAACAATTGCTTACGAACCAGTTTGGGCTATTGGAACAGGTAAAACTGCTACTCCGGAAGATGCTCAGGCAATGCACAAGTTTATCCGCGCTTACATTGCAAAGCTTTACAACCAGAAAGTTGCTGACGAAACAATTATCCAGTACGGTGGTTCAATGAAGGCATCAAACGCAGCTGAATTGCTCGCCCAGCCGGATATCGACGGTGGTTTGATTGGTGGTGCATCTCTTAAGGCTGAAACTTTTGTACCTATCTGCGTATTGTAAAATTGATTGCTACCCTTCGACAGGCTCAGGGACCGCTGACGTCATTGACGGGGGCGTTACGGGGGTGTTCCCCGTTAGAGAGGGTAGTGAGCAACGCAGTGCGAACGAGGGGGAGACTTCCCCCTCAGACTATTTACTATTCCCTATTTACTATCCCCTGACAACTAGACAAATCCCCGCATTTTCATTAAAATAATCACACTACATTTTTAAAGATATTATATTTGGAGATATATATGGGTACAATTGGTGTTGTTCTTTTGGTAGTATTTATTATCGTTTGCGTTCTTCTCGTTCTTTTAGTTGCTATTCAGGGTGATGAAGAAAACGGAATGGGCGGACTTTTGGGCGGTAGAGGAACTGCTGCTTTTGGTGCACATTCAGCAAGCGTTCTTACAAAGGCAACTGCTGTTCTTGCAGCAATGTTCTTTATTCTTACAGTAGCTCTTGCACTTGTAAACAAAAAGCCAAAGACAGATAAGTTTGTAGATTCTATTCCAGAAGAAGAAATTGCTGCTCCTGCAACAGCAGATGGTGGAAACTGGTGGGAATCATCAGAGGCTGCTGAATAATTCCGGGTTTTTAAATTGAATGAAGAAATTGATATAATAAATCACCTGCTTTCGGTAGAAAAAAATGCGGCTGTTTTAATTGACAACGCCGTTAGCCAAGCCGACAGCAGGACTTCAAAAGCACGTAATGACGCTGCTGCTTCATTCAAATCACAATATGATGAATGTGTTGCTTCAATGGAAAAAGAATATCAAAAATCCGTTGAGCAGGTAAAAGAAAAGCATCAAAAAGATTTCGAACAGTTCAAATCTGAACTAAACAATCAGCAAAATAATTATACAGAATTTAATACTCTAATGAATAAGCTCCTGTTCAAGGACTAAACGGGGGCTGCAAATGGATAAATCAACTGCAGTTTCTTTTAGTTATGCCAAGGCCGCAGGGCTTTTAAGTAAGGCGTTTATTAAAGACAGAACTCAGCGTTTGTTCCAGGTAGAATCGCTTGCAGATTTATGGACTCTTCTTTTTAAAGAACCGGCTCCCTTAGTTCCGGAAACTTTGCTTGCACGCGAGCTTGAAGAAAAAGCTTTTCAGGTATTTTTTGATCAATATCTTTTTTTCTTAAATCAATACGATAATCCTCCGCTAATCCTAACAGATAAAATCAAGCGTTTTGAAATTGAAAATCTTAAGGAAATAATTGGTGCATTAAGTGCCGGAGAAAAAGAGCTTCCGCATTTGCTTGATTTAAAAGATTTCAGTAAAATAAATACATCGGCATGGCCAGAGCTTTCTAAAATGACTGCAGGAACTCAATACAGCTGGATTAAAAAAGTTCCGTCTGTAGAAGAGCAGCAGACACTTGATTTTAAGCTTGATCTTGAGCTTTTGCGCGAAAACTGGAAGGCAATCAATTCATGCCATGGGGAAGATAAGGAAGGGCATAAAAAACTTTTCCTTGACGAGTTTATTATAAAAAATATCGTATGGGCACTCAGACTTGAGCTTTATTATGAAATGCCGCGCGAACAGATTATTCAGAATCTTTTTTACGTAACAGACAATCCCGATAAAAAAGATCCTGTTGCAGCTCCGGCAATCAAGGTGCTTAATTATGATGTTAATAAATATGAGGATTGGGAAAAATGGGAATTTGCAAAGTATCTCAATCCTTATGAACCGGGAGAAGTGTGGTGTGTTAATCCTGTATGGATTGAACGACGCTACCTTGCTCATCAGGCAAAGCTTGCAGAACAGATTTTTCATCAGTATGTAATGGAAGATGCTGCACTTGCGGCCTGGTTTAAAATAAAAAATTACGAGCTTACTTGTATAAGAACGGCTGTAGAAAGGCTTAGACTTAATATAGGCTCTGGAGAGGCAATGGAGGCTGTGGGAGTAAATGGCTAGAACAGCAGAAATGCGGTTAATTGAATTGATGATTCTCAAACAGGATATTTCGGCAGTAATCGAATATATCGGTAAAAAAGAGACATTCCAGTTTCAGAAGAATTTTAAAGAAGGCAGCAGCGAAAAAAAATCTGACTCTGCTTTTGATATTGATTCAAACTTTTATACAAGCCTTAGAAATGCTTCTGTAAATCTTGGTATTCCGCTCGACGATTCTGATTTTAATATTAAGGATGTTTCCTGCCCCACACAGGAAGATCGCGATACAGCAGCACGTCTTATAAAAGCATACAACGAACTTAGTGAAGAAATAGAAGAAAAGAATAACGAGGTTGCAAAATGTACAGATGCTTATAAGGAAGCGCTTGCTTTTGCAAACCTTAAAGTTTCGTTCAGCGAAATTGATAACCTTTCTTTCCTTTCTCTGCGTGTAGGTAAAATTGATGCCGCACTTTTTGATCAGATGAAAGAAGAGCTTGGAGTACGTGCAGTTGTTGTTGCTCTTGGCGAAGATAAAACTCATGTGCTTATTGCAGCTTCTAAAAAGAACAGTGCAGAGGTAGACGTAGAACTTAAAAAACAGGGCTTTGTTGCTCTTGAAGTTCCAAAGGATTTTGAAGGCGTTCCACAGGATGTTCTTGACGGACTTGCTAATCAGAAAAAGAAGGTAGAAGCCGAAGCTGCCGAGCTTGAAACTACACGCGCTAATTTTGCAGAAACTCATAAGGTCCAGATTCACACACTTATAAAATCGTTTGCAATTGGAGTTCAGATTGAAGATGTTGTAAGAAATCTTGAATCTACAGAACTTGTTTATAGAATTACAGGCTGGGTTCCTGCAAGTGAGTGCGAAACATATATGAAGGAGCTTGATAATATTACAGAAAGCCGCATTGCCTTCCGTGAATATTCTCCTTTTGAAGTTCCTGCTGTAGTTGCCGGTAAAGAGCAGGTGCCTGTAAAGCTTAAGCACGGCCGCTTTGTAAAGAGCTTTGAACGAATGATTTTCAGCTACGGTTCGCCTGTTTACGGAACTATTGACCCGACACCGTTTGTTGCAATCTTCTTTACTTTGCTTTTTGGAATTATGTTCGGCGACCTTGGACAGGGACTTGTTTTTGTGCTTCTTGGAATTTTAATGTCGCTTAAGGTTATAAAGGTTGGCGGCTGGAATAAGTTTGCTCCAATTTTTACAGCTATTGGTATTTCAAGCTCGCTTATGGGCCTGCTCACAGGTGAATTCTTTTCTAATGAAACTTTGCTTGAACCTTTCTCTGAATGGGTAACAGGCCTTTTTGGTACACCACATGCGCCAATCTTAAAGATGATGCCTTCAAGTGACCCTAACTCTATCATTGCAATGTTCGGAGTTTTTGGCGTTGCAGTTGGTATTGGTTTTATTATTAATACAATCGGACTTTTGCTGAATATCATCAATAATATAAACCGCCGCCGTTTTGACGAAGCCTTCTTTGGAAAGAACGGACTTGCAGGTGCAATATTCTTCTGGTATGTAATTGCACTTGTTATCCGAATTGTTGTATTCAAGCATTCAATTGCAGTTTACGACTGGATTATTCTTGGAGTTTCACTTTTCCTTGCAGCGTTTGCAGAGCCTTTTGAAAATCTTGTTGCAGGCCGCAAGCCTTTGCTTGAAAACGGTTTTGGTACTTATTTGATTTCGGGAGTTGTAGAATTAATCGAAGTTATTTCGGGCTATCTTTCTAATACAGTAAGCTTTGTGCGTGTTGGAGCATTTGCACTTTCTCATGCTGTTCTTGACTTTTTGATTCTGACACTTACAAATATGGTCGGAGGCGAGGGAAGCGTATTTGGAATTCTGATTCTTGTTGTGGGTAACGCCATCATCATCCTGCTCGAAGGTATGATTGTAGCAATCCAGGTAATAAGACTTCAGTATTACGAATTCTTCTCAAAGTTCTTCCACGAGACTGGCCGGGAATTCCAGCCGTTTAGATTTGTTAATGAGTGAGATTCCCGGGTCAAGCCCGGGAATGACAGAGTGTCATTTTATGAATGACAGAGTGTCATTGTCGGGCTTGACCCGACAATCTCTGAATATAAAAGGAGTTCATATATGAAGAAAAGACTTTTTCTTATTTTGACAATTGTTGCATGCTGTTGCGCTGCTGTTTTTGCACAAGACGCATCTGGTGCCGAAGCTGCTGCTGAAGGTGGCGCAGGCATTTCTGCAGGAATTAAATATCTTGCAGCTGCTATTGCTGTTGGACTTGCTTGTCTTGCCGGTGGTATTGCCGTAGCAAAAATCGGTTCATCTGCAATGGGTGCAATGAGCGAAAATCCAGAGCTTTCTGGTAAGGCACTTCCTTTTGTAGGTCTTGCAGAAGGTATTTGTCTTTGGGGAATGCTCGTAGCAGTTTTGATTTTGATTTTGTAACAGCTTAATGAATTATTATATAATCGGACAGCGCGAGATTGTTCTGGCCTTCAGAATGACTGGCATAGAAGGAGTTGTTGCCGAAACCCGCGAACAGGTGCTCGAAGCCTTTAACCGTGTAACAGGAAAGGGTGGTGTAGCAAATGTACCGGGCGAGCAGATTCCTAGAGTTCTGATATTAACAGAAGAAGCAGCCAGCCTTATAGAAGCAGAAGAAATCGAATGGCAGAAAACAGGAAGATTTCCTCTTATTGTCGAAGTGCCGGGTTTGAATGGACACGTTCCTGGAAAAAAGACCTTGTCAGAAGCAATCCGCGAAGCTGTTGGTGTAAACGTGTAGAGGCATACAATGCAAGAGTTAAGATCTACAGAAATACTTGATAAAGAAATAGAAGCAGACGCACGCCGCAAGGCAGAAGCAATCCTCAAAAAAGCTGATGAAGAATGCGTTCAGATTATGGAAGGCGTTAAAACAAAGCTTGATTTTTCGCGTTCAGAAAAAGAGGAATTTTATAAAACAAGACTTGCTGCTATTGAAAAAGATATAACTGCTTCAATTCCGCTTGAAAAACAAAGATTCAAGGTTGCTTTTGTTCAGGAAAGACTTATGCAGGCAGTAAATAAATATCTTGCCGGTCTTGAAGAAGCAGAAAAGCTTGAGCTTGTAACAAAGGATTTTGATTTTAATTCCTGCAAAGATAAAGAGCTTGTTGCTTTTGTTTACGGCTTTGATATAACCGGAGCAAAGGCCTTTCTTGAAAAAAAGCTTGCCGGTGTTCAAGGCGCAAAGCTTACAGGCTGCAATAAAACAGAGTTTGGCAAAGAAATTGTAGAAGACGAAATTGGTCTTGAAATAAATGAAGGAATAATTCTTGAAACAAAAGATAATGCCTTCCGAGTACGCATGACAATGACAGAAGTATTTTCAAGGCTTTTAGATAAAAACAGGGCAGAGCTTGCACAGGCTTTGCTTGGAGGCGCAGAATGATAGAAGGAAAAATTACACGTATTTCTGGGCCTATTATTTATGCAGAAGGCCTTGATGGCTGCGGTCTTTATGATGTAGTTGATGTCGGCGAAAAAAAATTAATCGGTGAAATTATCCGTCAGAATAAAGGTAATGCTACAATTCAGGTTTACGAGGAAGATACAGGTATGCACCTTGGCGAAAAGGTTGTATGTCTTCAGCGTCCTCTTTCTTTAAGACTTGGACCTGGTCTTGTAGGAAACATTTACGACGGTATTCAGCGTCCGTTGAAATCACTTTTTAACGGCGAAGATAAAGAATCAGAAATTGATGACAGCGCTTTTCTTATTCCGGGTCAGAGAACAGAACCGCTTGATGATAAACGTGTATGGCACTTTGATGCGGCAGAAGGCGTTGCAGAAGGAATAAAAATTCATCCGGGTTTTGTACTTGGAACTGTAAAAGAAACAGAATCTATAACTCAAAAAATTATGGTACCGCCTGAGACTCGTGGTAAAAAACTTGTAAAGTTTACGGGAACAGGCGACTACACAATTGATGATGTTATAGGCCTTACAGAATTTGATGAAGAAATAAGACTTGCACATTACTGGGCTGTGCGAAAGCCTCGTCCATATACATTAAAGCTTAATGTTTCTGAACCGCTCATTACCGGTCAGCGCGTAATTGATGTTTTCTTCCCGCTTAGTAAGGGTGGAACTGCAGCAATTCCTGGTGGCTTTGGAACAGGTAAAACAATGACCCAGCATGCAGTTGCAAAATGGTGCGATGCAGATCTTATTGTTTACATCGGTTGTGGTGAACGCGGTAATGAAATGACTGAGGTACTCACAGAGTTCCCTGAACTGATTGACCCTCGTACAGGTCGTTCTATTATGGAGCGAACAATTCTTATTGCAAATACTTCGAACATGCCTGTTGCAGCACGCGAGGTTTCTCTTTATTCGGGAATCACTCTTGCAGAATATTTCCGTGATATGGGAATGGACGTTGCAATTATGGCAGACTCAACTTCGCGCTGGGCAGAGGCACTCCGCGAGCTTAGTGGTCGTATGGAAGAAATGCCTGCAGAAGAAGGTTTCCCAGCTTATCTGCCAACCCGTCTTGCTTCTTTTTATGAACGCGCAGGTCGTGTAGATGCTCTTTGCGGTGAGCAGGGTTCCGTTAGTGTAATTGGTGCAGTTTCTCCTCCGGGTGGTGACTTTAGTGAACCAGTTACTCAGCATACAAAACGATTTATCCGCTGCTTCTGGGCGCTTGACCGTGAGCTTGCAAATGCCCGCCATTATCCTGCAATCGGCTGGATAGATTCTTATTCTGAATATGCAGAAGAAGTACGCGACTGGTGGGAAGTAAGAAATCCTTTGTGGTGGCAGTTGAGGCTTCAGGCACTTGAACTTTTGAAATCAGAGCAGAAGCTTGAGCAGATTGTCCGCCTTATTGGACCAGATGCACTTCCGCCGGCACAGCGCCTTGTTCTTAAGGTTGCCGAAATGATTAAGAACGGATTTTTGCAGCAGAATGCCTTTGACGACATAGACAAATATTGTTCTATAGAAAAGCAGATTCTTATTCTTGATTTAATTATGGAGTATTACCGCCGTGCAGATGCAGTTGTAAAGCATGGTGCACTTTTAAATAGAGTTGTAAATCTTCCTGTCTGTGACGAGCTTGTACGAATTAAGATGCAGTATCCTAATGATCAGATAGACAAAATTGAAGAAATCAGAGGAAGACTTGATTCCCAGTTGGGTGAGTTAGAGAGAGCTTATTCTTCAAGAAGGAATGCGTAAATGAAAGGTGTAGAATATAGAGGCGTAACTTCTGTAGACGGACCGATTGTTGTCCTCAAAAGTACAGAAAACGTTTTTTACAATGAAACAGTATGCGTCCGCGACAGAAACGGAAACAAAAGAACAGGCAAGGTTGTAGATATAAGCGAAACTGCCGTTGTAGTTCAGATTTTTGGTTCTACAACAGGCCTTGACCTTGATGAAACTTCTTTTGAATTTCTTGGAGAGCCTCTTGAGCTTAGAGTAGGTGAAGGACTTCTTGGTCGTGTATTCAACGGACTTGGTGAGCCTATAGACGGATATCCTCAGATTATTTCTTCTGAAAAACGAAACGTAAACGGAAACCCAATCAATCCTTATGCACGTGTTTATCCAAGAGACTTTATCCAGACAGGTATTTCTGCAATTGACGGAATGAACTCTCTTGTTCGCGGACAAAAGCTTCCTATTTTCAGCGGTAACGGACTTCCACATAACAAGCTTGCGGCACAGATTATCCGCCAGGCAAAGCTTCGTAACTCAGACGAAAAATTCGTTATGGTTTTTGCGGGCATGGGAATTAAATACGACGTTGCACAGTTCTTTGTAAAGACCTTTGAGGAGTCTGGTGTACTTTCTAATGTAGTAATGTTTCAGTCTCTTGCAGACGCTCCTTCTATTGAACGAATCATCACTCCACGCTGTGCACTTACTGCCGCAGAATATCTTGCTTTTGAAAAAGACATGCATGTACTTGTTGTACTTACAGATATGACAAACTACTGCGAAGCCCTGCGTGAGATTTCTACAACACGTGGTGAAGTTCCTGGACGTAAGGGTTACCCTGGCTACTTGTATTCAGACCTTGCAGAACTTTATGAACGCGCCGGAAAAATCAAAGGGTCAAAGGGTTCTATTACTCAGATCCCGATTCTTACAATGCCTAATGATGATATTTCGCATCCTATTCCTGATTTGACCGGTTATATTACAGAAGGTCAGATTGTACTTGGCCGCGAGCTTTTCCAGAAGGGACTTTATCCGCCGGTAGCAGCACTTTCGAGCCTGAGCCGTCTTATGAAAGATGGTATTGGTCCTGATATGACACGCGAAGATCACGCAGCAGTTTCTTCACAGTTGTTTGCATCTTATTCAAAGGTAAAGACAATCCGTAACCTTGCCGCAATCATCGGTGAAGAAGAGCTTGGTGACTTAGACCGCCAGTACCTTCGCTTTGGTGAACGCTTTGAAGAAGAATTTTTGACTCAGGGTGAATTTGAAGACCGTTCTATTGAAGATACATTGAATATCGGTTGGCAGATTTTGCACGAACTTCCTGAAGAGGAATTAACAAGAATCAAGCCAGAATTAATAGAAAAGTACAGGAGATAAAAGTCATTACAAGTAATGTGGATTGCCACGCTTCGCTCGCAATGACGGTCGGCTATGAATATAACCATTGCGCCTACAAAATCAAATCTTCTCACAACAAAAGAACAGCTTGCTGTAAGCACGAACGGTTATGAACTGCTTGAAGAAAAGCGTGAAATTCTTGTACGCGAGCTTATGAGCCTTGTTGAACAGGTAAAGCTTCTTGAAGATGAAATTCAAAAAGCAATAGACGAAGCTTATCCGGCATTCAAGCGCATGCTTATGATAGACGGTGCCGACCAGGTAGAACGAATCTCTCATGCAATTCACTACGATTTTGAAATGACAGAAAGAGTAGAAGTTGTTGGCGGAATGCAGTTTGAAACTATAGATGTTGAACTTCCTAAAAAAGAACTTTTCTATTCTTTCCTGGGAACCTACGCAAACACAGATGAAGTAATCGTTAAGTTTTTTAATCTTTTGTCGCTGCTTACACAGATGGCTTCAATCCGTACTATTGTCTGGCGTCTTGCCGAAGAAGTTAAGCGAACTCAGCGTCGTGTAAATGCACTTGATAAAATGATAATCCCGCAGGCTACAGAGACGATAAAATATATAGAAAGTGTTCTTGAAGAACGTGAACGTGAAAATGTTTTTGTATTAAAAGCATTAAAGAAAAAGAAACAAAAGGGGGCCTTGTGAAAGATAAGTCAGAAGAAAAATCAAAAAAGCTTCTTGTTGCAATAAACGGTTCAGATGCATCTATTCATGCTGCAATGTATGCAGTTATGTTAGCCAGAACTTACAAGGCCGAGCTTAAATTTGTTTATGTAATTGACTCTGCAACAATCAGATATCTTGGAATGAATCAGATGCTTGCTAAAGATGAGCAGGTAGATTATAAGGTTGATCTTGCTTATGAAGGCCAGAATTATCTTGAATATGCTGTAAGTCTTGCTGCCTCAAAGGGAGTAATTGCCCAGAGTGAATTAAAGGATGGTTCAGTAGTAACAGAAATCATCAAAAGTGCAAACGATTTTGAAGCCGATATGATTGTAATTGGCGGTGCAGACAAAAAGAAGGGACAGCAGCTTATAAAACGAAACGTCCATTCATCTCATGAAAGTGATATAATTGAAAATTCAAAGATTCCGGTTCTTGTTGTAAAAGTAGAAGATATTGAAACAAAGTTTAAGGTTTTTTAAGATTAAGTAATGACAGATTTTTACAAGGTGCTTGGGGTTCGACAGAATGCAACTCTTGCCGAAATTAAGCGTGCCTACCGCGAAAAAGTAAAGAATCTCCACCCAGACCTTACAGGCGACATTACACGAAAAGATGAATTTAACGAAGTTGTTCATGCTTACCGTGTTCTTTCAGATTCACGCCAGCGAAGTATTTTTGACGAAAGCAGTTTTTTCAGGGCAAAGCAGGCAGGACAAAAAACTCAATCCTTTAATTATTATAACTGGCTTAGTGAACGCGAAGATTACGAAAGCCGTGCAAAACTGATTTTTTATACACTCATGCGCAACAAAGAAGATGAAGCTGTTGCAGAATTCAAACGCATGCAGACAAATCATCCGGACTTTACGCTCAAAGATTTTTTTACCCGAGAAGATTTTATGGATTACGGTTATATTCTTGCAGAAGAGCTTGTAATCCGTGCCGAATATTACGATGCATTTTTGCTGCTTGAACAGATTATTAAAATGGAATATTCGTATCATTATTTTTATATATTCTTCCCGGAAGTTATTTCATTTACACTGAATATCCTTAAGAAAAATATTGACGGAGTTATAAACGACGAGCTTGCCCTTGATGTTTATGAACGCGCCCTTGACCTTGAACTTGGCAAAACTAACGACGCCTTCTTCCTGCGTAAAATGAGCGAAGAATACAAACGTCTTGGCGACCTTGCAACTTCTGAAATATGTTTACGAGAAGCTGCAAAAGTGTTAGAATAGGCTAACTATGATACGTATTAAGACACTAGAAGAAATTGACGGCATTCGAAAAGCTTGCCATTTAACAGCAGATATGTTCAACGAGCTTCTTCCAAAAATCAAAGCCGGAATAAGCACTTACGATATAGACATGTTATTTAAAAATTACATTGAATCACACGGCGGAACTCCTGCCTGGTACCAGGAAGATTTTCCGGGAGCTGTTTGCATAAGTATAAATGAAGAGGTTATTCACGGCATGCCTTCTAAAAAGCGCATTGTACGCGAAGGAGACCTTGTTAGTCTTGATGTTGGAATAAACTTAAACGGCTACATAAGCGACACAACTCATTCTGTTCTTATTGGAAAAGTTGATCCAAAAGTCCGCAAACTCAAGGAAGTAACTGAAGGATGTCTTCGTGCCGGAATTGCTGCCTGCAAAGTTGGAAACAGAATCGGCGATATTTCTAAGGCAGTATTCGAAATTGCAGACCGCAACGGCTATGGTGTAGTTTATGATTACTGTGGTCACGGGGTAGGGCTCGAAGTTCACGAAGATCCAAGTATTCCTAATGTTCCTTTCCGCGGAATGAATCCAAGAATCAAACCTGGAATGGTACTTGCAATTGAACCTATGATTAATCTTGGTGTGCCTGATGTAGATCTTCTTGATGACGGCTGGACAGTTGTAACTGCCGACGGAGAAGTTTCCTGCCACGAAGAACATACAGTTGCAGTATTCGAAGATCATACAGAAATTCTCACAGATTTGAACTACAAATAACAATTAGTTTTATAACAAAACGTTAATGTTACTCTTCCGAAAAAGTGTTATTATATATATAAGAGGTGACAACATGAAAAACATTAAAAAAATCTTTGTATTAGCAATGCTCGCCCTTATGGTTGGCACAACAGCATTTGCACAGTCAGCTTTAAGTATTGTAGAAGCATTACAGACAACCTTCCGTTCGGTTTCTGACACAGTGCTTCCATCTGTTGTAGAGGTTGATATCACTCAGACAAAAACATATACAAACCCTCTTGGAAATATGACAAATCCGTTCGAGTGGTTTTTTGGAAACGGTGGTAGCAGCGATGGTTCAAGCGGAAATACACGTGAATATCAGACATCAGGCCTTGGTTCTGGTGTAATTGTACGCAAAACCGGAAACACTTATTACGTTCTTACAAATAATCACGTAGCCGGTGATGCAACAAAAATCAGTGTAAAATTATATGATGACCGCACTTTTGAAGCAAAGCTTGTTGGTACTGATGACCGCATTGATATTGCTTTGATTTCTTTTGAAACTAAAGACAATCTTCCAGTTGCAAAACTTGGAGATTCAGATAAGGTAAAAGTTGGAGATATTTGTCTTGCATTTGGTGCTCCTCTTGGCTACAGTCAGTCTGTAACTCAGGGTATTGTAAGTGCTACTGGTCGAAGTGAAAGCTCAATGAGTTCAATCAGCGACTATATTCAGACAGATGCCGCAATCAACCAGGGTAACTCAGGTGGTCCTCTTGTAAATATCTATGGTGAAGTAATTGGTATTAACACATGGATTGCTTCTTCTTCCGGCGGTTCAGTTGGTCTTGGTTTTGCAATTCCAATCAACAACGTAAAAAACGCAATTGATGCATTTATTAAAGACGGAAAAATCACTTACGGATGGCTTGGAGTTTCATTGCTTGAAGTAACAGATGAATTTAAGCAGGAACTTGGAGTAGGAAAACAGTCAGGAGCCTTTGCTGCCGAAGTATTCATGGATTCTCCTGCATACAAGGCTGGAATTAAACCTGGTGACTACATTGTTGCTCTTAATGGAAAGACTGTAAGTAATGTGAATCAGCTTGTTCGTGATGTAGGTTACCTTGAAGCAGGAACTACTGCAACCTTTAAGGTTTTACGAGGTGGTACAAAGACATACGAGTTTAAGGTTAAGATTGAAGCCCGTGCAAAAGATGTAGATTCACAGAACAACAAGCTGTGGCCTGGCTTTATTGCAACTCCTCTTACAGATGATGTTCGCACACAACTTAAGATTGATAACAAGAAGGTAAATGGAGTTGTTGTTGCAAGTGTAGAATCAAAATCTCCGGCTGCAAGCCTTCGTCTTCAGGAAGGTGATGTAATTACTGCAGTAAACGGTAAGGCTGTAAAGAATCTTGCAGAATTCTACCAGGAGCTTGCTAACGCCACAAAATCTATAAACTTTGATGTTTATTCAAACGGCGGTACGGTAACTACTGGAACTTACAAGTTCTAAAACAGTATAAAATAGGGGATTCTCCCTGATTATTTGCTAACGCATAAAAAAGGTGCTATAATTTCTTATATGAAGAAATTTTTTAGCGCCTTTTTTTTATTTTGTTTGACTTTTTTTATATTTGCGCAGAATGTTAATGTTACAGAACTCAAAACAGATCAGACTTTTCTTGCTGATTATGTAAGTAAAAACTGGACTACAGAAAACGGACTTCCCGGTATGACAATTAATATTGTTATGCAGGATAAAGCCGGTTATATCTGGATTGGTACTTATGACGGACTTGTTCGCTTTGATGGAGTTGAATTTACAACCTTTGGACGCTCCGTAAATCCTAAATATGATTTTGTTTCTGCAAGGTCAATGTATCAGGCTTCTGATGATACTTTGTGGATTGGTCATAATGATGAAGGTGTTACTTCAATTGCTCCAGACGGCACAATGACAAGATACACTACGGAAGACGGACTCCCTAATAATAAGGTAAATTTTGTCACCGAAGATCATTCAAATAATATCTGGATTGGAACTGCATCAGGGCTATGTTTCCTTACCCCTCAAAAAGAAATAGTAATTCCCCAGGGACTTGTTGAACTTGGTCAGGATAAAATTATTGTAGCTTCAATGTATTGCGATACTGCCGGAAGAATGTGGATTACTACCGGTGTTGAAAATGATTTGTTTATTTACGAAAACAATAAGCTTTCAAGATATGATAGTCGTGAATCAATAAAGAATAATTCTGTGCGTTACGTTTTTCAGGATAACGCTGGCGCTTTCTGGTTTGGAATCCGCGATGGATATGCAATAAGAATTCATAACACAGAAGAAACAATTTATAATATTGGTCATGATCATCATGCAACTACAACTGTAAATTCAATCGTTCAGGATAAAAAGGGTAATTTCTGGTTTGGAACCGATTCCGGTATTACTATTCTTCATAACGGAAGTATTACTTACATGGACAAAAGAAATGCACTCCCGGATGATAACGTAAGTTCTATAATTGAAGATAATGAAGGAAATATCTGGATTGGTTATAACCGCGGAGGGCTTCAAAAATTCAGTCCCGGCAAGTTTGCAACAGTTACAATGGATACAAGTGTAAATGCAATCTGCGAAGATACGCTGCGTCATGTTACCTGGCTTGGTACCGATAACGGAGTTGCATGTTATAAAGATAATCAGTTTGTAGAAAATAAAATCACAGAATTAACAAAAGGAAACAGAGTTCGTCATATAGAAATGACAGGCGATAATGAGATCCTTATTTCTTCTTATTCTGATACTCCGCAGATTTTTGTGTATCCGAATGATGAGGTTAAAATCTGGACTACTGCTGATGGTATTAATCAAAAATGCCGTCTTGCAATAAAAACTTCCTGGGGCGATTATTATGTCGGAACTACAGGGGGCTTAAGTATTATTCATAAGGAAGACGGACACATTACAACCTTGACCCATGATGATGGTTTTGAAAACCATTATATTATGTGGATTTACGAGGATGATAAAAAACAGATCTGGGCTGGTACAAACGGCGGTGGAATTACAGTCGTAAAAGATGAAAAAGTTATAAAGCATTATTCTACAAACGAAGATGAAGGTGGACTTGCCGGAAACGTTATTTTTAAAATTGCAAAAAACAATGGCAGCATCTGGATAGGAACAGGTACCGGACTTTCCAGATATGTAGAAGAAACAGATTCTTTTGTAAATATTTCATCCCGCAATGGAATTGGCACAGACAGTATTTTCCAGATGATTTGTGATTATACTCATACTGCCTGGATGACAACAAACAAAGGTATTTTTTCTGCTTCACTTGAAGAAATGGAAGCTGTTGCATTTGGAACTAAAGAAAAGCTTAATGTAAAATACTATGGTGCTTCTGATGGTCTTATAACAAGTGGTGTTACATCTACATCTCTTTCAACAAAGGATTCTTCTGGTAGAGTGTGGTTTACACTTGTAGATGGTTTTGCAATTTATGATCCTCTTAAGGCCGGCAAAAAAAATCAGGCACCAATGCCTAAGTTCCAGACTTACACAATTGATGATACAACTTATGATTATTTCAAGGACACGACAATTGTACTTGCTCCTGATACAAAACGTGTTTCTTTAAAATATACAGCCTTTAGTTATATTTCTCCTGAAAACTTAAAGTTCAGTTATATGCTCGAAGGCTTTGAAGAAAAGTATTCAGAATGGACCAGTGCAAGAACTGTTTCCTATACAAACCTTGGACCTGGTACATATAAATTTGTAGTCCAGACTCAAAATGATGATGGTGTAGTAAGTGAGCCTTCTGTGCTTACAATAATCAAGCAGCCATATATCTGGCAGAGAGCCTGGTTCTGGTTTGTAGCTGTTATTGTTGTCGGCTGTCTTGTAGGTTTTCTTGCAAATTATGGTCTTAAACTAAGAATTAAAAAAATTGAAGCAAAGACAGAAGAAGAACGTAAGTTTAATAAAGCCATTATTGGTGCTTTTGCAAACTGTGTAGACGGTAAAGACACTTACACAAACGGTCATTCACGTCGTGTTGCAAACTATACCAGATTGCTTGCCATTAAGCTTGGCGAAGATTATCATACTGTTGAACAATTTTATAACATTGCACTTATGCATGATATAGGAAAAATTGGTATTCCAGATGCAATTCTGCAAAAACCAGGCAAGCTGACCGACGAAGAATTTGACATTATGAAAAGTCACCCTGGCCGCGGTTATTTAATATTAAAGGATGTTCAGATTCAGGAAGATCTTGCAGCCGGTGCCCGCTACCACCACGAGCGTTTTGACGGTAAAGGTTACCCCGACGGACTTTCAGGCCAGAATATTCCTTGGGTTGCACGAATAATTGCTGTTGCCGACACCTTTGATGCTATGAGTTCTACACGCCCATACCGCAAAAGCCTCCCCGAAGATTTCATAATTCAGGAAATTGAAAAATGCGCCGGTTCCCAGTTTGATCCGGTTGTTGTAGAAAAATTCCTTGAGCTGTATAAAGAAGGCGCATTTAAGGATGTATTCTCTAAGTCTTAATTATCTGCTATAATTGAGGTATGTACCGTTTATATGTAGAACGCCGCCCGGGCTTTGAAAACGAGGCAAAGAGCTATTTAGCACAGATTAATGGATTTTTGGGAATTTCTGGTGTAACTGGGGTTCGTTATTTTAACCGCTACGACATTGAAAATGTTA